>DASRVI010000330.1:0-15477 GCA_035655135.1 Acidobacteriota bacterium
CTTCTGGTGGTCATTCTTTTTATCAATGCCGCGATCTATTCTTTTTCTGTGGATGTGACCATGATCCATGACTCAAGATATTACATTGAACAATGGATGCATGAAAATATAGAAAAGAACGAATCCATCTTATTCTTAGGATACATGAACTTCCTGCCCAGAAATAGAGGCTACACTAATGTCAAATATCTCTCCCGTGCAAGCCAGCTCACCATAAAAGAGATCGATCCCTCTTATATTTTAATAAGTTCTGATCTTTTAAAATTAACTCAGCCTTATCTTTATCAAAAATTATCCAATGATAATCTCGATTATAAACAAATTTTGAGATACAAATCTTCTCCCTGGTTGTCCCTGCTGCCCGAACATAAAATAAGAATACACGAAAACAATAAAATAACCACAAATCTCAATCTCATAAATCCTGAAATAATAATTCTAAAAAAAATTAATTAATATTTGGATTTGATTGAGAGGATAAAGGGCTTTTCTGAAGAATCCGGCGAGACTCTGTTTATTTTCACCTTGATCAGGTAAAGGTGGGTGTTCTTGTAAGCATAATAAGGAAGGTCGGTTATTTCAACAGACTTTTCTTGTTCAGAAATCTGGTCATTCATAAATAATCTATCAAAATAGCGGCCCTCTACGTTATAGGTTTCCTTAGGAGACTTAAATTCAACCCTTAATTTGCTTATTTGCCGCCAAGAGGTAAAGAAAAATTGGTAGCTTTTTTGATCCATGTAAAGTCTAAGTTCACCATCTTTTTTCATAGCAACCGGCCGATCCAAAGAGTAAAAAGTTAATTTCTCACCTGCCGGATAGACCACTTTTCGAGGATGCATGAGAACCGTTCTGGGAAAGAGGACCAACCAGTAAAAAAGAAACAAAAAAAACAAAACTGTTAAAATCGGGACTAATTTCAATCGTTTTTTCACAAAAAAGTCTTTCTTATGAGCATATCCTGCAATAAAAACCACTATAAGCCCCAACCAAACATAATTGGGCACATAATTCAAATTGTTTATTTTAATAAAAGAAGGGAGTAATGCTGGAACATAAAAATTCAGGCTGCTTAAGTATAAAAATAAAGCTCCTCCTCTAAAAGTATGAACGTGAGTGGTGGATTGATAAAGAAAAGAGGGATGAGTCAATAAAATCACAACTATGATAATGCTGACAAAACAGCTTATATGAAACAAATAAGAATAGAGCTTTTTCCGATTGTAGACAAAAAAATAACCCACCAACCATATCATCACCCACGAAAGAGGGGTGAGAATTCTCCCCTGAGGACAATATCCCTGTCTGTGAGTCAAGAAAGCATAATTGAAAAGAAATGGAATAGATAAAAAAAGAACCGCCACAAATTCTCTCTTGGATCGTCGGAACATCTCCACCAATCCGGCAAACATAAAAAAATAAAAAGGAGCGTATAAAAGCAACCCGTCTCTTTGGTCAAGAAAATAATCAAAAAAACTGTCTATTCTGAGCCAAACCGGGATACTCACCACAGTGTCTTTAAAAGCTTTCACTTTTTCAGGGGTCATAATCCCTTCATATACAGAAATAGGATTGATAGTCCCGTAAAGCGAGTAGACAAAATAATAAAACAAGATCAAAGACAGGACTGGAAAAATCAGAAAATAAATCATTTTCCAGCGGATTTTATGTTGCTTTAAAAGAAAATAGGCACATACCAATAAAAGGGGCCAAAATATCATATTGTATTTCAAGCCCAACCAAAAGAAAGACGAAAGAAAAAAGCCACATAAAGTAATCTGGAAAACAGATATTGGTTTTTTCGAATATATTTTTCTAAACACATAAAGGGAAAAAAACGCCACCACGACTTCCGGATAAAGATGTATGGAATAAAAGAGAATAGGGGCTGTGAAAGAATAGAGAAACCAGAAAAAAAGTGAAACTTTTTCTTTCCCCCAAAGTTCTTGAAAAAAAAGAAAAAGCTGGATCCCAAGCAGTGCCGCCCAAATTGAAAGGCTCACACTTAAAATAAATATGCGAATTTCTCCTTCAAAAAAACGGCTCAGCCAATAATGAGGAAGCATAAGGACAGATATCCCGGGTAAATTGATTGGATAGATGGATTTAGTTCCTTTTTTTCCTTCACGAGCGTACATTCCTAATCGTACATCAGGATGTTTTTCTTTTGGATAAAAATAAAGATAATCCTTGCTGGCATAATTATTAGCCACATTTATATCTTGATCTTCATAAAGGCTGTGAGTGGTCAGAAGATAATAAGGTTCATCGCCGGTGAAACTTCTTTCCCTTTGAATCATCATAAAACTGCAGAGATTATAGATTGTAAAAGAGACCAGAAAGAGAATAAAAATTTTCTTTCCTATAGAGAGAGCTTTGATTCCATCCCATATTTTTTCTGCGGATCTCCATGGCCTATCAAAACCACTGATTTGAATTAACTTTATGATTAAAAATCCAAGGATCATCAAGATGCCCAAAATTTTCAACCTGGTTCTCAAATCCCCTGCGGTTAAATAATAATTAAGGATAAACGGTGAAAGAAGTGAAAGGCTTAACGGTATGAAAGAGAGCAAATCCCGTTTGAGAAAAAAAAGGAGCTCCTGATTAAACATCTTGCTCTCAAAGGCGGCTGTGTGTCGCCATATAAAAACAAGCATGACAAAAAAAAGTGCAGATAAACTTATTACAAGGAATATTGAGGGATTAAAATTATGTCTGTCTATAGAAAAAGAATTTGATTTAAAACAGATGACAAAATAGAAGGAAAGCCCTACGGCAATAAAAAACAGATAAAAAAGAGCAGCAACAAACCCTGCCTTTTTATTGCTCAGAATCATTAACCTGATCTATTCATAAAAAAATAACAATGTATTATTATTTTCTCTGACCTACTTTTTTTGCAGGAACACCCACCGCAATGGAATACTCAGGGATTGATTTATTGACCACAGCTCCAGCCCCCACCACACATCCTTTACCCAATGAGACTCCATCCAACACCACTACAGACGCCCCCAACCAGCAGTCAGTATTAATGCGAATGCCTCCTTTATTTTTAGAAGGCTGCATCATAATAGGAATATCTGTTCGATCAAACCTGTGATTCCCTCCAGCCACTATATAACAATGGCCTGCTAGAAAAGTATAGGATCCTACTTCTATGACAGTCTCCGAAAGAAGAGAACAGTTTGCAGAAAGGTTAGAGTAATCCCCTAAAAAAATATTTCCTCCTTTACAGCTGAGAATGGTGTTCCGCCCAATATAAGCATTTTTGCCTATCCTGATTCCTTCGTTATCATCACCTTTGGCATCTAAAACTGAGTAGTCATCAATAAATGAATGATCAGAAATCGATATTTTATGAGGATGTCGAAGAGTTATATGATGCCCAAAAGCCACTCCTTTACCTACATTTTTCAGAAGAAGTGGATAAAAACATTTTCTGGTGAATACACCAAAAGCCCCTGGTATCCAAGAAAACAAAAAAACAATCAGTTCATATTTAATAAAGCTCCACAAATTGGTTTTTCCTATAAAAAGCTCTGTATATTTCTTAAACGCTGATTTCTTACTGATCAATTCTTTTTGAACACTGGCTTTGTTTTTTTCCATGGGACCTTTCTTTATCAGACTTATATTACTCTAATTAAATTAATAATTCAAAATTCAAAAAGAAAAAATGCTCAAGACATTGTTCTTGAAAAAATCATATACATTGCTGAAAATAAGTTAATAATGAAAACATCGCCATTTTTTTACGAATAAATCAGGTAAAATAGAAATATGAAAAAAAATCCTCGAAAAGCTTTGGGCCAGCACTTTATCACAAATCCCGATATACTTAATAGAATCATTGGCTGCATAGCTCCCCAAAAAAATGACCTGATTATAGAAATAGGCGCAGGAAAAGGCTCACTCACTTTTCTGCTAGCTGAAAAAGCAGGTCAGGTCATTGCTTTGGAAAAAGATGCCTCACTTGTTCCTTATCTTGAAAAAAACAAACCTCCTAATCTGGAAATCCGGCAGGAAGATGTTCTTAAAATAGATTTCAATGAAATAGCAAAACCAGGAATAACTAAATTAGCAGGAAATCTTCCTTACTCTATCTCCTCCCAAATCTTATTCAAAGTTTTGGAAGAACAGGATCTTATTAACGAATGTCATTTCATGCTTCAGAAAGAAGTGGCCCAAAGAGTTTGCGCTTCTCCGGGATCAAAAAAATATGCCCCCCTCTCTATATTATTGCAGAATAGTTTTGCCACCAAAATTCAATTTCTTCTCTCTCCAGGCAGTTTTGTTCCTCCTCCCAAAGTAAAATCCGCTTTGGTTACATTAAAAAAACGCCCCATACCCATTCATTCTCTCCTAAAAACAAAGCCGTTTAAAAGCTTTATAAAAAAAGCCTTTTCTCAAAGAAGAAAAAAGCTTAAGAATAACTTAAAGGCAATGGGTTTTACTCCCGAACAAATAAAGCAGAGCTTTCAGGAATGCAGCCTAAATCCTCATATCCGAGCTGAAAAAATTTCTATCAATGATTTTGCCGCTCTTTACCTAAGTCTCATGAAGCATAAAAATGAAACTTAAAGGATAAATATGGTATAATTTTGGACATGGCAAAGAGAAAAAAAACCAGCAGAAAATCCAAAAAAACTAAAAAAGAAGCTCAAAACCGGGTAAAGCGGGATATTTCGGGCATTCTACTTGTTCTCCTCTCTGTTTTTATAATCATCAGTCTTCTGAGCTATAACCCCGATGATCCTTCATGGGCATCTGTTTCTTCTGTCCACAAAAAAGTCCATAATTACGGAGGTAAAGTAGGGGCATCCTTATCAGAAGCACTCATCCAGTTTCTTGGGCTCAGCTCATTAGTGCTGCCCATAGCTCTTGTCTTTCTTGGATTCCAATCTTTTTTTCCCCAAAAAAAAGGAGGTTTCCTTTCTAGGGCTGGGGAAAGCCTTCTCATCTGTTTAATACTCAGCCCTATATTATCCATTATATTCAATCAAACCTCCTGGAAAGGAAGTGAAGTATCTGCAGGCGGTGTTATCGGAGACCTGTCTTCTTCCTTATTGATAAAGTATTTCAGCCATTTAGGATCACTTCTTGTATTATTTAGTCTTTTATTTATTGTGATTCTTTTCTCGACCCATATTCGTATAAGGTCCTTTTTTGATTTTTTGGTGAATTTTTTTAAGTTTTTGTTTAAAGAACTGAGAATCAAGGTCATTGACTATAAAAAGCAGAAAAATAAGGATAAAATGAGAAAGAGAGTGGTCAAAAAATACTCTGAACCAAAACCTGAAAAACAAAAATTATCCAAAAAACCTGTAGCCGTATCAGCTCCAGCCCATCCCAAAGAGAAGAAAACTTCACCAGAAGGATTTCTGTTTCCAGAATTAAAAAATAAAGGAGATTATCAATTCCCCCCGATAAATTTGCTCGATCCCGGAAAAGAAGCTGATAAAATAAATAAAAATGAGCTTTATGAAAAAAAGCAGATCATTGAAGACAAGCTCTCCCAATTCAAAGTCAATGGAGAAGTCAGAGAGTACCAGCCAGGTCCTATCATAACAACATATGAGTTTTATCCCAGTCCTGGGGTCAAAGTAAGCCAGGTTTCCAGCAGAACAGAAGATCTGTCTCTTGCCTTAGGAGCTGAGTCTCTCAGAATACAACGCATTCCCGGAAAATCATCATTAGGAATCGAAATACCAAATAACAAAAGGGAAATCATTAGGCTGAGAGATGTTATCCAGACAAAAAAATTCATGGAATCTCCTTCTAAGCTGACTATTGGCCTTGGAAAAACCATCCACGGTGAGCCCTATATATCCGATCTTTCCGTCATGCCCCATCTTTTGATAGCCGGAGCCACAGGAACTGGTAAAAGTGTAGCCCTGAACTCAATCATTGCCAGCATTCTGTATAAAGCAACTCCCGAAGAGGTAAGACTCATACTGATCGACCCTAAAAGACTGGAATTTTCTCTTTATGACGGAATCCCTCATCTGCTATGTCCGGTCGTAAAAAACCCCAATAAATCCAGCCATATCCTGTATGATGCCATAAATAAAATGGATGATAGATATCATGCATTGGGACGATTAAAAGTACGCAATATTGACCAATACAACAGAAGAATCAAAGAAATCCAAGAAAATCCAAACGTTAAGATCGATTTAGAGGATGAAGAAAGAGAAAAACTAAAGCCTCTGCCTTACATAGTGATCATCATTGATGAATTAGCGGAACTAATGATGATTGGAGACAAGGAAGTGGAATACTGCATAGGAAGACTGGCCCAATTAGCCAGGGCCGTTGGAATTCATCTGGTTATGGCCACTCAACGTCCTTCTACAGATGTCATAACAGGAACAATTAAAAATAATTTTTCATGCCGTATTGCATTTAGAGTTCCGTCAAAGATTGACTCTCAAATTATTATTGACACAGGGGGAGCAGAAAGGCTTCTAGGCCAGGGAGATATGCTTTTTATCCCCCCTAAATATCCAAAAATAATAAGGCTTCACAGTTCCTTTGTCTCTCTTGAGGAAGTCAGCCGCTTATTAAAATACATAAAAGACCAGAGAAAACCTGATTATGATGAAAAGATAACAAAAACATTAAAAAGACCTATTGGAGATAAAAGAGTCCAATCTCAAAAGAAAGATGAATTGTTTGACAAAGCTGTGGAACTCATTTTAAGCACAGGTCAGGCTTCGTCTTCATATCTTCAAAGAAAATTAAGATTAGGATATGCCAGAGCTGCAAGAATAATAGACCAGATGGAGCAAGAGGGAATTGTAGGCCCTTCCAAAGGAAGCAAACCAAGAGAAATATTGATCAGCGTTGAATCCTATATTGATAAGATGAGGAACAAAGAATAAAACATTTATCATCTTGGCATTTCCCATGGAGGTGGGGAAAGTAAGGGATTCCTCACCCCATACTTCCCACATCCATAGGATGCTTGCTAATGTCATGGACACCATTTATAATGACAAGTGACTAAAAGTGAAGAACTCCTACGATCTCAAAAAAATTACTTCCAAATACAGACCTATTGTTACATTTAAAGTAAAAAAATCAATCGGCTCTCATACTCCTGAATGGGAAGATATCGTCAATGAAATCATGCTCAATACCATAGAAAAAATAAAATCAGGTGAATTTAAAGGGGAGTCTTCAGTAGGAACCTTTATTTATACCATAACCAGAAGAAGAATAGTTGATTATATAAGAAGAAAAAAGAGAAGAGCTCATAAATACATCCCTGAATCTGATCCATTTCCTGATCCTCACGAGCAGATAGAAAACAAGGAAAGAGCTGAGATGCTGGCAAAAAAGCTGGAGGAACTAAAACCAAAATACAAAACAATCTTATATCTTTACTATTATAAGGATCTTTCAAGAAGGGAAGTGGCCCAAAGATTAGGTATTTCCCCGAGAAAAGTAAGCGAAAGAGTGCATTACGCTCAAAAATTACTTAGAAATTTAATAAAAAAATAAAATTTTCCGTATTTATGCGTTTAGTTCGACTAAACTAATGAAATTAAATTAGGGGTAAAACCGATGAAAAAATGCAGGCATGAGGACCTAATCGATGATTATTTGTTCAATAGGCTGAGCACGGAAAAAAAAGAAGAATTCGAAGAACATTTTTTCAACTGTCCTCGGTGTTTTGAACAAATAAAAGAGAAGAATGAACTTATTTCAGTTATTAAAGATAAGGGAGACTCAATATTCAAAGATATGCGCATAGAAGAAGAGTCAAAAAACAGAACGCGAAATAAAATCTTTGGCTTTTTATCTCCAAAACCGCTCATATCTGCAGCTTTAACCGCTGCTTTGGTTTTAATCATAATATTTGGTATTATTCCGAACATCACAAATGAAACCCCTGAGTTTATGATGAGCGATGACGCCATAAGAGGAAGTTCTATCACTCTTATCTCTGAGGCCATTCCATCTGAATTCAGGTGGGAAGACCTGGGAAATAATATTGAGTATAAAGTCTTTATATATAATGATGAACTCCTCTGGGAAAAAAGCACTCAAAACAACACCATATCACTTCCTGAAGAAATCAAAACAAAAATGATTCCGGGAAAAAGCTATTCCTGGCAGGTAAAAGCTTTCTCACCAGAAGGAACCCTCATCTCTTCCTCAAGTAAAGTCCAATTCACGTGGCGGAAAAATAATTAGCTAAAAAACACCGCTTTTATACAAAACTTCAGTCCTCCTCAATATCCTCTTCCTCACTGTACATCCGTCCTTTACTTTCTGCTTCAAAAGCCAGACAGCACATAAGCCGGCCGCAAAGTCCTGATATCTTGGTTGGATTTATGGATATATTCTGCTTTTTTGCCTTTTGAATGGTCACAGGCTCAAAAGTTTTCATAAAACTGGTGCAGCATAAATTTCGTCCGCAAACTCCAATGCCTCCGATCATTTTTGCCTCATCTCTGACTCCGATCTGACGCATCTCTATTCTCATCCTGAAGCGTTTGGCTAAATCCTTAACCAGAGCCCTAAAATCAATCCGGCCATCTGCAGTGTAATAAAAAATGCCTTTCTTCTCATTGAAAAAATAGCGCACTCGGACCAGCTTCATGGGAAGTTCACGCTCTTTTATTCTTTTTAAGCAAAAGTCAAAAGCTTCTTTTTCTTTCTTTCTCATCCAGGAAAACTTATCTTTATCTTTTTCTGTGGCCTTACGGATAATTTTGGATGCCTCTTTTGTTGCTTTAGGATAATCCCTTATTTTTCTGGGCGTATCCACCACCATAGCCAACTCTCCACCCAGTGGTGACTCTATCAAACAGATATCCCCTGTCTTTAATTCGATATTGTTTTTATCAGCTCTTAGAACTTTTTCTAAGCGGTCTGAAAACACATACACTATATCAGGCATTTTCTCTGTCCATTAAATTAATAGCCATTGAATTCATGATAACTTTTCTATTTATATTACGCTCTAATAATTCCATGCAATCTTCAATAACTCTTAAAAAACGCAAAGATTGATTCAAGCTCATCGTTTCTTCTATCTTACTCAATTTATCCTTATAGTCTGGATTTATCAAAAACATCACAGGGCTTCCTGTTTTCAATAATATCAGATCTCTACAAAAAGATGATATCATCTCCAGTAAAGGTTTGAAATCCTCAGAAAAATTTTTTTTCTGCATTCTGGAATACTTTTTAAAAAAAGCAGCGGTCTTCCCTCCCATTAAAAAAGAAGAAAATATATTGAATGCTTTTTTTCTCTGGTCATTCACTTCTTCCCAATCAAATTCAAGAGCTTTCTGCAGGTTCCCTTGAACTAAAAGAGATATGATTTTGGCTTTTTCTTCATCTGTTCCTCTCTCTATCAACTCTTTCTGAACATCCTGTCTGGAAATTTGGGCAAATTTTAAGATCTGGCATCTTGATTTTATGGTAGGCAGAATAGCAAACAGATTGTCTGTAGTGAGTATAATATGGGAGAACAGAGGAGGCTCCTCTAGGACTTTAAGTAAAGAATTTGAAGCCTCCTCATTCATTTTTTCTGCATCTTCAATAATAAAAACTCTTTTTTTCCCAATCATTGGCCTCAGGTAAGCTGCCTGTTTTATCAATCTTATTTGATCGATCTGTATAGTTTCCTTTTCAGCTTGGATCCTCATTACATCCGGGAAAGTCCCTATTTGTTTATTAACAGCCTCACATGAAGAACACTTCTCACAGGAGTCATCTTTTTTTTGGAGGCAGTTTAAAGCTTTGGCCAGAACTAGAGCCGTCTCCTTCTTTCCGACTCCCTCCGGTCCGTAAAAAAGAAGAGAACCGGGCAGTCTTTCTCGCTGAAGAGACTTCCTTAAGATATTCTTTATTCTGTCATTGCCAATGATATCATCAAATGACACAGCTCCCTCATCTCCCTTGTCTCAAAAATTCGACTTAATCAAACATAGGGTCATCACAAACTTGGAAAGTTTGACTCATGACTTCCTCATCACCTATAACCAAACTCACTTCATACATTCCAGCATCTATAATTTCTCCCCTTCTTCTCCATCTTGACGAACCATCTTCCTCTGGAGGTTTCCTCAAATCCCAGAATATTTTATGCAGGCCTTTATCTGAACCTCCTTTGGTGGTATAAATCTCCTCACCCTTCATGTTCTTTATAGAAAGGGTTACAGACTTTGTTTTTTCTTTCAAGTAGCAATAAAAGGTGGCCCCAACATCAGGATTGCTTACCCTAGCGAATTCGCCGTATGACTGACCCCTCCTTTCAAACCTGTTCCACTTAACAGCTGATTGAACCTCAAAAAGATAATGATCTTTAAGAAACACATCTTTAGAAAACTCTTTAAACGGATAAATATCCACTATATAGATACCTCTGCCGTAAGTGGCGATAGCCAGATCTCTATCTCTTTTCTGAATATCAAGACTCATAATGATCACATCAGGGGCTGAGGTGGACATGTTCTCCCATGTCTCTCCTCTATCAATGCTCACAAAAAGGCCGTAATCAGTGGCAAGGTAAAGAACATCCGGATTATCTGGGTCTTCTTCAATATCTCTGACCGGATTCTTCATTCCTGCGGAGATGTCTTTCCATGTCTTCCCAAAATCTTCAGTGACAAATATATAGGAATCATCTTCATTATGGGTTCTGTATCCAGAATAGGTCACATAGCATCTTTCCAGTTCATGGGCGGAAGGCTCTACTTTGGTCACCCATCTATCATAAGGGATCCGAGCCCCTTTTATATCAGCCTTGGGATTCCCTTTTTCATTATAAAATCTTTCCGTAATATTGATCCAGCTTGATCCTTTGTTAGTGCTTAACTGGAGGTTTCCATCATCTGTTCCAGCCCAATATACTCCTGGTTTGATCGATGATTCAGCAAATGTGTATATGGTGGCATACTGGAGATTCGTGAGCTTGGATTGCTCGATCCGCTCTTTGCTGTGTTTGGACAGGTCAGGACTGATGGTGACGAATGTTCCGGGTTCCCCCCGGCTGGTGGACTTATGGACATGCTGTGAACAAACATAAACAATTCCTGGATTGTGTGGAGATAAGACTATGGGGGCATCCCACTGATATCTTTCTGGTTCTTTGCCTGCTTCTCTCTCTTCTTGAGTGTTGCGCTTGGAAAGACCAGTCATTTCTCCTGTATCCAAGTTCATTCTTCGGGAGTTACCAAATTGACTTTCGAAATAGATATATTCAGGATTCCACCAATCCCTGACTACATAAAATCCATCTCCTGAGGGAAGATATCTCCAGTCCGCGGGATAGACTCCATTCTGATTCCTGTTTTGTGAAGGGCCGATCCAACTGCCATTGTCTTGGGTTCCACCCATCACATTATAAGGCATCTCATGATCAACCGAAATGTCATAAAATTGCTGAGCGCTTATGGTTTCCTTCTGTGACCAGTGTTTTCCTCCATCCCAGGTTTCACTGACTCCTCCGTCATTGGCAGATAATATGTGGTCAGAATTAAGAGGATCGATCCAAATTCCCCTCATATCCACATGACATTTATGGGCTCCTGTCCAGGGCGTATTTTTAAAGGTCTTCCCTCCATCTTCAGAAACCTTGGAAACCACTTCAACCGCATAGAGAATTTGATCATTATTGGGATCCACTTTGATTCTCCCTGAATAACCAGCTTCTATGGCATTGACCTCAATGCTGCCTCCCGAAATCTTATATTCGGTCATTCTTTCCCAAGTTTCTCCCTGGTCCTCAGACCGGTAGATGACACCTGATTTAGTGACAGGCTCCATAGCCTTTAATGCCGGAGCATAAAGAGTTTGAATAACAAACCGGTTAAGAACTTGGTGCCTTCCTTTAGGCTCTTTTTCTTCTTTCTCTTCAGCTTCTTCTTTTTCAGGCTCCTGATCAGTTTCTTTTAATAACTCTTCAACCTCATCTATTTCATCAAGAATATCATCTTGTTTTTTGTAAACTTTTTTGGCTTGTTCGATAAATTCTTCTAAGTCGACTCCTGTTTTCTTGAGAAAATCTTCATCCTTTATGAGTTCATTTAACTTTTCTGCTAACTCTCTCTCGTCTTTTGCAGAAATCGGCTCGAAATCAACTAATTTTTTAAGAGCAGGATCTATTTCAAAGGATTTGAATTTATTGAAATAATAATCATCCTTAAAAACATCACCGGCCCTGTAGAGCTGTCTGTTTTCCCGCTGATCCAAACCTAAATCCACTTCTTCATCCATACGGATATAAACAATGTTCGGATTTTTTGGATAAATGGTTATTCCATTCCAACCAGTCTCTAATTCCATAGGCAGCCCATTAGTCAATTTTTTCCAAGTTTTTCCACCGTCGGCTGACTTGTAAAAGTGGTTTCCGGGCTGTCTGTCAATAAAGGTCCAGGTCCTTCGATAGGTCTTGTAAGCTCCAGCAATGATCACATCTGAATTGGTGGGATCTATGACAAAATCACCCACTCCTCTATCCTTTAAGTCAAGCACCTGCTCCCAAGTCTTCCCTCCGTCAACTGTTTTGTATAATCCCCTTTGACAATCCATTTTGTTGTCATAGAGTTTCCCTTCAGCAGCTACATATACGATATCTGGGTTTTCATGATCCACAGCTATTTTAGGAATGAAATAGCTTTCCTCCAATCCTATATGCTTCCATGTCTTCCCTGCATCATCAGACCTCCACATTCCATTCCCATGAGCGCTGGACCGGGCATGGAGGGCTTCCCCGGTACCCACATAAACTATGTTTGAATCTGATGGAGCCACAGCTATGTTTCCAATACTCATATTCCCATAGTCATCAAATATAGGCTTAAAACTGATTCCTCCATCTTCTGTCTTCCAAATACCTCCTGTTGCCGTAGCTACATAATAGATCTGACTCTGTCCTTTAGGAACAGCAAAATCAGTGATTCTTCCTGAAAAAGTAAAAGGTCCTATGTTTCTCCATTTAAATACATCTAACTGTTCCGCAGTCAGTCCTTCCTCTCCTAAAAGCATGCTTTGGGAAAGAAGAATTAACCCAACCAGCATGACCCATAGGCTTAATCCAGATGACTTGTTTTTCCTCATGTCTCCTCCTTTTTTTTACCTATCCTATCCATAAAAACCTCATATCCTGAATAATTCAGGTTCATTATTAAAATCTTCCCTTCCCCTGAAGTATTCCTTTTAAAAACCATCCAGTGTAAGAATTTTCTTTCTCTGCCACTTCCTCAGGGGATCCGGAAGCCACAATCCATCCTCCTTTATCTCCTCCTTCAGGTCCTAAATCAATAATATAATCCGCAAATTTAATAACATCAAGGTTATGTTCAATGACTATCACTGTATTCCCTAAGTTGACCAACTCAGAAAGAACCTTCAAAAGCTTATTCACATCATCAAAATGAAGACCCGTGGTGGGCTCATCTAAAATATAAAGAGTTTGACCTGTATTTTTTCTGCTTAATTCTTTTGTCAATTTGATCCTCTGGGCTTCTCCACCTGATAGATGAGGCGCAGGCTGACCCAGCCTCAAATAGCCCAACCCAACCCTATTCAGGGTGCCCAGTTTGGATTTTAATTTGGGATGGGCTTTGAGATAATCATAAGCTTCACTGACTGTCATTTCAAGATATTCTGCAATGTTTTTTCCTTTGTAGCGCACTTCCAAAGTCTCTTTATTATACCGCTTGCCTCCACACCTGTCACAGGTGACAAAAACATCAGGAAGAAAATGCATCTCGATCTTTTTTGAACCAGCGCCGTTGCATTCTTCACATCTTCCTCCGGATACATTAAAGCTAAATCTTCCGGGTTTGTATCCTCTGATCTTTGCCTCAGGAGTCATGGCAAACAGTTTTCTTAATTCTGTAAACAAACCTGTATAAGTCGCAGGATTGGACCGAGGGGTTCTCCCAATAGGTTTCTGGTCAACGGATACGACCTTCTTGAGACTTTCAATGCCGGTTATGGAGCCATGGGATCCGGGTATCATTTTTGAATTATGAAAAATATTGGAAAGCTTCTTGTAAAGAGTATCGTAAACCAGAGTGCTTTTTCCTGAACCTGAGATCCCGGTGACCACAGTAAAGGCAGAAAGAGGAAACCGGACATCAATATTTTTCAAATTATGTTCGGAAGCGTTCCTTATGGAGAGCCATTCACGAGCATTTCTCCTTTTCTGGGGCATAGGGATAAACTTCTCATGCCTTAGGTATTTTGAAGTTAGAGAATCATAGGAAGAAACAATCTGTTTGTATTTGCCTTCAGCGACTTTTTCTCCTCCCTTTTCTCCAGCCCCGGGGCCCAAATCTAAAATATAATCTGCAGAACGGATAGTCTGTTCATCATGCTCCACCACCACAATTGAATTTCCTTGGTCTCTTATTTCCCTCAACAGAGAAATGAGCCTTTTGTTGTCTTTCTGGTGAAGCCCTATGGTGGGCTCATCCAGCACATAGAGGACCCCGCGCAGTTGGATGCCCACCTGGGCAGCCAAACGAATCCTCCGGGCCTCACCACCAGAAAGAGAAGAGGTGGTTCTAGCCAGATGAAGATAGGACATCCCAAGCCTGTTAATGACATGAAGACGGGACTCAATCTCTTTCATGATCCTGGCAGCAATTAATCGGTTCTCATCTCCAAACTCAAAATCCTCGATCTCTTCCATAAGTCTGTTGATAGGAAGACTGCTTAATTCAAAAATATTTTTATTCCTGATTTTTACAGCCAAGCTTTCTTTTCTCAATCGGCTTCCCTTGCAAAAAGGACAAACCTCCTCACTGACATGAAGCTTTCCTCGGCTGTCTGTCACGGTCTGATAGCCAATTCCATGACAATAGGGGCAGGCTCCATAAGGACTGTTAAATGAAAATGTCCTGGGTTCCAGTTCAGGAAGACTTATCTCACAATAAGGACATAGAAGTTTCAAAGAATAAAGAACTTCATCTCCTTCAGAGTCCATAATGATGAGATCTCCGTCAGACATCTCTAATGCCTTATCCACAGCTTCCTTTATTCTTTTTTGAGACTTCTCAGATATCAATACTTCATCTATTAAAAGTTCAACTTGGTGTTGTTTTGTTTTCTCTAGAAATATCTCATCCTCCAACTCATAAAACCGACCATCTACTCGAACTCTGAGAAATCCTTTTTTTCTCATCCGATCAAAAAGCTTTGTGTATTCTCCCTTTCTTCCTTTTATGATAGGAGAGAGGATTTTCACCTTACAGCCTTTGTTTTTCTGCATAACTTTTTCAAATATTTGACTAGGAGTCTGGGAACTCACTTTTCTTCCGCATTTTGGACAGTAGGGAGTGCCGACTCTAGCGAACAACAATCTCATAAAATCATAAACTTCGGTTACGGTGCCAACTGTGGAACGCGGATTTGTTGATAGGGTCTTCTGGTCTATAGAAATGGAAGGAGATAATCCCTCAATAGATTCCACCTCAGGCTTCTCCAACTGCTCAATATACT
>DASRVI010000331.1:0-2361 GCA_035655135.1 Acidobacteriota bacterium
AGTGTGGATTTTGGTTGATCTTTTGGAAAGTGTCACTAAAAGCGGTTCTTTACATTCCGAACAGAATAGATGGAATAGGTCCGAAGAATATGTTTTTTGACAAAAGATGCATTCCATCTGTTTCATGATTCTCTATTTGTACAGTTTAAAACTTTACGGTTAAAGTATAAAGGGAAAAAAAGAGTAAAAATATATTGAAATGTTATTTGTAAATCATTCGGAATATAAGTAGAATCAAGACGATGCAAAAAGATGATCGTTATTTTATGGAACAGGCTCTCAGAGAAGCTCAAAAAGCTCTGAAAATTAATGAAGTGCCCGTAGGAGCTGTCATTGTATCGGGTAAAAGTATTGTGAGTCGGGCTTACAACCAAAATCTGTCACTTAATGATCCCACGGCTCACGCAGAAATATTAGCCATTAGAAAAGCCTGCCAAAAAAAAGAAAATTACAGACTGAATGGCTGTGAAATTTATGTGACATTGGAGCCCTGTCCTATGTGTCTGGGAGCGGTTGTTTTATCCAGAATAAAAAGACTTGTTTATGGCGCTCCAGACCCCAAAGGAGGAGGAGTTCACTCTATCATGGAGTTTCCGTTTGAAAAAACCAATCATAAAATCGAGATAAGAAGTGGTATTATGGCTAAAGAATGCGGTAAAATTTTGAAAGATTTTTTCAAATCTAAGAGACATTTTTTTTGATGCTCATTGGAGAGGTGGCCGAGTGGCTTAAGGCGGCGGTCTCGAAAACCGCTATCCGGTTTGTACTGGATCGTGGGTTCGAATCCCACCCTCTCCGCCATGAAAAAAATAGGGTTTACCGCGATGGTAAACTCAAAGATTTAGAACAAGGTTTAATAAGGTATATATCTGCAGCCAGTCGACCTAAAGTCATTGAAATCGCTGCGCACACAGCTCCCACTAAACCCAAATATTTTATGGTTAAGACAAGCAGGGCAATCACACTGATCAGCTCTATGGCTGTGGCAATGGTCACTGATTTGGTGTTTTCATTTTTTATGATAATCGCTCGTTGAAAACAAAGAATCACACTCAGTACAGGTAATAAGGCAAGGATCTTGGTGGGTAAAATGGCAAAACGGGAAAGTTCATGAGAAAGTCCGGATATTTTCTGAAACCAAACAAAAGATAAAGGAGTGAAAGCCATCACAGCAAGTCCTACAGAAGCCAATGCTCCAAGCATAAAAGCAAATTTTTTAAGCGCAGGAAAGCCCTGATTGTTTTCTCCAAGAAGCGCTATGACGACTTCCTGAAAAGAAAGTCCCATGCTTTTAAATATAAAAACCAAAGAGTTAATAACAGGGAGCACAGCCAGAGATTCTATAGGCATTCGGCTTTGTCCCATAAAAAAAGTGACCAAAGGTTGAATACCCAGACTGAGGATAGAGGTCAGAGCTAGAGGATAGTAAAATTTTGTGATGAATCTGTATCGAAATGGTTTTACTTTAGTCTGATTTACCTTATTGATTTTTTTTATCGAGGAATGAGCCATCACACGGCTGATCGCTGCTTCAGCAACAACTCCGCAGCTGAGCGCGGCTCCTCCCACAAAAGCCCCTTTGAATGATGTGAAAAAGTAACAGATAACAGCTGCGGAGCTCATAGACAAAAGACGAATGACAGTTCCATAAGCCACACGTCTGGTGAGATTACTCCGAATGAGAATTCCCTGGTAAAAACGTCGGTATCCGATGGCTGCTGCCCAGGGAATAAAAAACATGGTGGTGTGATGGGTCAATTCAGTAATAGACCTTTCAAGGCCCATAAGATTCTGGGTGACAAAAAAGAAAATCTTTGGCGTAAGAAAGAGCAGCATGACTAAAGTGGCTGCGATGTTAAGAGAAAAAGTAAAGTTTCTTAATTTAAAATAAGATTCCTTGTCTTTCACTAGGGCTGTGGAAGCACTTGTGATCATGATAATCGGAGACTCGATCAAAATGGCAAAAGAAAAAGCCACTCCATAGGCAGCTAGATTGTATTTGGGATCATGAAGCCGGGCGATCACAGCAGCCAGAAAAGGACCTTCAGCCGCCATCATCAACCAAGTTGAAGCCAGGGGAACCCAAAAGAAGAATATTTTCTTTACTGATAATTCATGCTCATGGTTTGACATTAGCCGTAAATCTCAACCTTCTTCCTTTACTCTTTAAGCTATTTTTGGTAATTTAAATATCCAGATTAAAAAAAGAAATTCGGAGAGGTGTCCGAGTGGCTTAAGGAGCACGCTTGGAAAGCGTGTGTACGGTAACTCCGTACCATGGGTTCGAATCCCATCCTCTCCGCCACTAATTCTAAAAATTTCATAAATTTCCGCATGATAATTTGGCAGCAAATCTCCAAA
>DASRVI010000332.1:0-16196 GCA_035655135.1 Acidobacteriota bacterium
TCCCACTCCTTCATACTTGTAAAAAATATGTGCGGGTGTGTCTAAATGTTTTTTAAGCTCAGAAGCATAAACCAGTGGAGTCGGCCTGTACACGGCATAGGCTTCCTGAACTTTTTCTGGAATAGGGATGTATCTTTCCATTGAGCCTTCTTGCTGAATAAACCCCATGGGGAATATCGGTGAAAGGTCCTCAGGTTTGAGAGGCTCTTTGGTTTGAGGGTTTAAGGGTGGTTTGGGCAGGTCCTTAAGGTCTGCCTTTATGTTATAGAATTTTTTGGGAAGAAATTGTTCTTTTCTGGATGCATATCTTTTCATAATCAATCTCCTTTAATAGATCTTGAATCAATGGATTCAATAAAGTTAAATTAAATGGAAAAAATAAAGGGGTTGGGTGGTGTTGGTTCTAGGCGGAAGGGCCCGCCCACCAGAAAAGAACAGAGAAACTGTGTGATTTTTGATTTTTTTCAGTCTCTCTTTTAAACATAGAGAGAGATTATAGAGGTTGAAATTTAGTGTGTCAACAATAAATATTAAAAATTTTTAGTTTTTATAAGAAGGATTATTACCTGTTTTTCAGGACAATGAGTTCATGAAATGAGATTATTAGTTTTTCTTTTACTGTAAGACTAAAAGGTTGTCTTTGCCTAGAATATATCCTCTAATTTTAAGAAGAATGAAAATTATATTTTCTTGGTCCATGATTTTAGCCTCATGGCATATTTTTTGCATTTCATTCAGATGTATGTAATAAAAGGAGTAAAAATTAAGGAGGAAACAAAGATATGAATGATATTCTTTTTTCAATTTTGGTTATCGCCGGTGCTGTAGCTGTCGGGATCGTCTTCTCTCTCATAATTTTTTTCTTAATAAAAAGATCCTTAAAATTTATTAAAGTCGGAGCAAGGGTCAATATAAAACATTTAAAAAGTCCCCTGCTGTTATTACTGCCTGCTTTTTTTGTTCTGTTCTCCCTACCATTAACTCGATTTACAGAAGGGACACAGGGAATCATACTGCACGCAGCCACATTATGGCTCATTGCCTCTGTAGGATGGCTGTTTATAAAAATCATGTCTGTGGCCAAAGATTTTATCCTGAGCCGTTATGATATTGAAGCGAAGGACAATTTACAGGCTAGAAGAATGCATACCCAGATACGTGTTATCTCTAATGTCATAACAGTGGTCATCGTGATATTGACCGTATCTTTTATGCTTCTCACCTTTTCCAAGGTCCGAGAAGTCGGTGTCAGCATTTTAGCTTCAGCAGGGGTCCTTGGTATTATTCTTGGATTTGCCGCTCAGAAAACATTGGGGAATATTATTGCTGGCATTCAGATAGCCATATCTCAGCCCATCAGATTGGATGATGCGGTTGTGGTGGAAGGAGAATGGGGATGGATCGAAGAAATCACACTGACCTATGTTGTGCTGCGTATATGGGATAAGAGGCGGCTGATTCTTCCTATCTCTTATTTTGTGGAAAAGCCTTTTCAGAATTGGACTCGTGTTTCAGCCGATCTTTTGGGTTCCGTATACTTATACATGGATTATACAGTACCCCTAGAGGAGGTGAGAAAGAAATTAACCAAGATTCTGGAACAAAGTCAGTACTGGGATAAAAACGTTAACGTTCTTCAAGTCACTAATTCCACAGACCGCACAGTTGAACTTAGGGCTTTGATGAGCGCTTCTGATTCTCCCACTGCCTGGAACCTGCGCTGTGAAGTCAGAGAAAAGCTTATCAATTTTCTTCAAAAAAAATATCCCAAAAGCCTGCCTCGGGCGCGCCTGGAAGTCGATAAAAGGGACTGATTTAAAGTCAAATGGATATACATGATCTCGAGATATGCCGAAAGTACCGATTTGTTGAAGGAGAAGGGTCTCTGGATGCCGAGGTGATGCTCATAGGTCAGAATCCGGGCAAAGAAGAAGACAGGACCGGAAGACCATTTGTGGGCAGAGCCGGAATCTATCTTAACAAAGTCCTTAAGAAGAACGGAATCAATAGAGAGGATATATATATCACCAGTGTGGTGAAATGCAGAACTCCTCATAACCGAAAGCCTACTCAAAAAGAGATCGAAACCTCTATACCCTACTTGACAGAACAAATAAAAAAAATAGATCCAAAAATTATTGTGCTTATGGGGAAAGTGGCCTGGAACACACCCAGACAGGATGACAGAGAATATATAGAGACTTATCATCCTGCAGCCGCTATGAGGTTTCCAAAAATAAGAAAAAAATTTGAGGCTGATTTCAAAAAATTGAGAAAAAAGCTATGATAAAGATATATAAAAATATGATTTTGAGGCATTAACTCCATGGAAAAACTGTTCAAAGTTCTAAACAAGACTCAGCCAGTGGCTGTGATTGTTCACAATAATCCAGACCCTGATGCCTTAGCCTGTGCCTTTGGGCTGCGAACAATTCTGAAGAAAAAAGGATATAAAGGTGTTAAGATCTATTATGACGGTTTAATAGGGAGGGCTGAAAATCAAGCTATGATCAAACATTTGAACATCCCTTTATTCAAGACAAGAAATATGACTTCTCCAGAGAGCCGACAATTTATTCTGGTTGACTGCCAGCCTTTCTCAGGAAATGTGACCCTTCCTCCTAAGGCAAACTGTGTGGGAGCTATTGACCATCATCCAAAACAGAAAAAAGCATCCCAGCTTCCTTTTTTAGATGTTCGACCTGAGTACGGTGCGGGCTCGACTATAATCTTTGAGTATTTTAAATCTCTTGATATGACCATGCCTCGGGATACTGCCACGGCGCTTTTCCATGCTGTGTTTAGTGAAACAGAGGGACTGGGGAGAGAAGGAAGTCCCGCGGATAGAAAAGCTTATCTGGAACTTCTTCCTCTTATAAGCTTCAGCCAACTGTCTAAAATCCAGTTTCCTGCTTTGTCTAAGGAATTTGCAGCCCGTCTTTCTGATGTTCTGCTCAATACATTCTACTACAAAAACTTCTGTTGGGTGGTTCTGGATCAACTGCCTTATCCTGATTTTGTGGCTGAGATGGCTGATTTCTTATTAAGAATTAAGAATATATCCTGGTCTTTGTGCGTGGGCACTTTTAAGAATCTGGTCTATATCTCTGTTCGCACCTCAAACATTCAGGCTAATGCTCCTGAAATCATCCAAAAAATAATTCCTAGTTTTGGGACATCAGGGGGTCATGACATGGTTGCCGGGGCTCAAATCAAAATGGACGGGAGAAGAAAAAAAAATATAAGCTCTCTTAAAAAAGATATTGTTGAAAAGATGCTCAAGGAGCTCAATCACCAAAAGGTGAGAAATGTCTACCGATTGGTGAATGATGAAGAATATCCTCTTTTTGAAAAATAGTTTCAAGAGGGTAAACAAGGAAAAATGATTGGAGGAAAACCGTGTTTGGTAAAGGAATAAAATTAATAAAACTCTTTGGTTTTGAAGTCAAGATCGATTTTAGCTGGCTTTTGCTGGGACTCCTTATCACCTGGACTTTAGCTCAAGGACTATTTCCCCATTTTTATGAAGGGCTTTCGACAACCACTTATTGGTTGATGGGGGTGGCAGGAGCCTTGGGATTGTTGGTGTCTATTGTATTTCATGAGCTATGGCATTCTTTGATTGCCAGAAAGTTTGGTCTGCCAATGAAAGGGATCACTTTATTTATATTCGGTGGAGTGGCAGAAATGACTGAAGAGCCCCCCAGCCCAAAAGCTGAGTTTTTCATGGCTGTGGCCGGGCCTATTTCCAGTGTGGTATTGGGATTAGGATTTTTTGGAGTCACCTTTTTAGGTGAGTCCATTGGATGGCCCCAGTCAGTCACAGGCGTATTTAACTACTTGGCTATTTTGAACTTAATACTAGCGGGATTCAACCTCATTCCTGCTTTTCCTTTGGACGGAGGACGGGTGCTTCGCTCTGTTTTATGGGGATGGAAGGAAGATCTCAGGTGGGCGACTCAGCTCTCTTCTAAGATAGGGGGAGCGTTTGGCATCGCTCTTATCATCCTCGGTGTGATTGAAGTTGTTATGGGAAATTTTGTGGGAGGCATATGGATGGCCCTTATTGGAATGTTCATCAGAGGAGCTTCCCAATCTGCCTATAAACAGATGCTTTTGCGGCGGTCTTTGGAAGGGGAAGAAGTGAGGAGATTCATGAAATCCAATCCAGTAACAGTCTCTTCCTCCCTCTCTGTTGAAGACCTAGTGGAAGATTACATATACAAACATCACTACAAAATGTACCCAGTAGTGGATGATGAGAAGCTGACCGGATGTGTTACCATCGATCAAGTTAAAGAAATTCCCAAGGAAGAGAGAGATCAACATAAGGTAGAAGAACTGGTTCAGTCATGCTCAGAAAAAAACACCATCAGTCCGGATGAGGATGCCATCGGAGCGCTCTCGACCATGAAGAAAAACCATACCAGCCGGCTCATGGTGGTTGACAATGGTAAATTAGTGGGTGTGATTTCATTAAAGGATATGATGGGATTCCTTTCTCTTAAGATTGACTTAGGAGATTAACCCGTCACAAATAGGCAACCTAAGAGGAGGTAAAATTATGAAAAAAAAAGAGGCTTACCAAGAAAAAATGGATGCTCAAATGAAAATATTGAATGCCAAAATAGAAGAGCTTAATGCCAAGGCACAAAAAGCTCAAGCTGAAGCGAAAATCAAATACAATAAAAACTTAGAAGAATTAAGGATGAAGCGGGATGCTTTAAAATCCAAGCTCCAAGAGATGAAAGGAGCCGGGGAAAAAGCAAGTAAGGAACTCAAAGCAGGGATTCAAAATGCCCTGGATGATTTAAAAACAGCCGTGGATAAAGCTTTTAAAAGAATAAAAGAGGAGTGATACCACTAAAAGTATTAAAATAAAATAAGAATCCTTTGATTATTAAGCCTCTTAAGGCATCTGTCTTTTCATAGAAGAAGGGGAATTGATAGGGGCTTCAGAGCCATTTCTTTTTTTTGAAATAGGTGAGCATGACAAGAGCCACCAGAACCATAATACCCAGGACTGCAAAATAACCAAACGGCCATTTGAGTTCGGGCATGAATTCAAAGTTCATGCCGTATATTCCAGCGATAAAGGTCAAAGGGATGAATATGGTTGCAATGATAGTGAGGACTTTCATGACCTCGTTCATGCGGTTGCTGATGGTGGATAGATAGGTATCGTGCACACTTAAAATCATTTCCCTATATGTTTCAATGGTATCGATCACATGAATGGTGTGGTCGTAGACGTCCCGAAAAAAACGGAGAGTTTCTTTTTGAATAAGAGGAGATTCCAGCCTTTCCACACTGCTGGTCATTTCTCTCAAAGGCCAAACAGACTTGCGAAGCAGTATCATTTCTCTTTTCAAATCATGAATTTGATGCATTGTTTTTTCATCTGTGGTAACTGTCAGAGAGTCCTCGATGTTTTCCACTTTGTCTCCTAGTTTTTCCAGAATCAAAAAGTAATGATCCACTACAATATCTGTAATCGAATAGGCCAGGTAATCAGAGCCGCTTTTACGGATGCGGCCCTTCCCACTGCTGATTCTATCCCTTATCGGGTTGAACAGATCTTCCTCTTTTTCCTGAAAAGACAGAACATAATTTTTACCCAGTATCAGACTGACCTGTTCTTCTGTAACTTTTTCTTGTTTGTCGTCATAGAAAAGCATTTTTAAAACAATAAAAATGTAATCATCAAATTCTTCCACTTTGGGACGCTGTCTTGGATTCATAATATCTTCCATGGTTAAGGGATGCAGACCAAAATCTTTTCCTAATTTTTTTATGATTTCAGCTTCGTGAATTCCATCAATATTGATCCATGTCTTTGTAGGTTTGTTTTTAAAAGAACAACATTCCTCAATTCGGCTGATTTCCTTTTTTGTGACGTTCTCTGCATCATAATCAATAACTGTTATCTTTATTTTTTCTTTTTTTCTATCTCCCATGTAAACAGGAGTCCCTGGAGGAAGGCCCATTTTGTGTTTCAATCCTTTGGTCAATCTAAATATTTTTTTCACTCTTCCCTCCTTTCATCAACCATCGCTATCCAATTAAAGGCTGATGTGTTCAATATAACAGAAATAATGAATAATCCAAATTAAAAAAAACACCCTTTAGACGATTTAAAGTATTTTTTTTTAGGTATATGTTTTTTATAATAAAATGTGTATTTTATATAGAGTTCATTTCCTTGGAAGGAGAAATATTAAGAGCGATGGAAGCAATCATAAGCACAGAACTTTTTAAGTGGGTGATACTCCCTATTCTTATATTTTTATCACGAATATTTGATGTTTCCCTAGGCACCCTGCGAATTGTTTTTGTATCTAGAAGACTTAAATACCTGGCTCCTGTTATTGGTTTTTTTGAGGTCATTGTATGGCTGTTGGCAATAAATACAATTATTGCCCACTTAAGTAATGCTGTGGGGTATTTAGCCTATGGGCTGGGATTTGCTGCTGGGACTTTTATTGGAATCTGCATAGAAGAGAAACTGGCTGTTGGCAATGCTGTTTTGCGAGTCATTACCAGAATGGATGCAAGCGAACTGATAAAGGAGTTGAGAGAAAAAGGTTATCCCGTGACTAAAGTCGCAGCACAGGGAAAACAAGGAGAAGTCTGTATTCTTTTTATGGTTATTCGAAGGTGCGATTATGATGAGGTCATCTCAATATTGAGAAAGCGCAATCCTAAAGCCTTTTACACTCTTGAAGATGTAAGAGTAGTCAGTAAAAAAGGATTTCCCTTTGGTAGAGGACCGAGGATCAACAGACACTACGGTCCTTTTAGGTTTTTTAGAAAAGGAAAATAAGTAAAGTGAGATTGAGACTTTGATTGACAATATTTATTTTTCGATTTATAAATAAGGAAGATAATGGCCATTCGAAAGTGTCCTTACTGCAAAGCAATCATTGAAGATGATGGTGAATACTGTTCTAATTGTGGAACAAGACTTATATTTCCTGAAGATGAGGAAATAGAAGAGGAAATTCCTGGAGAAAAAATAGTGGATGAAGAGGAAGAGGATAAAGAAGAAGCAGACCTTGAACAAGAAAAAATTAAAGAGGAGGAAGAAGAGCTTGAAGCAGGAGACCTTGAAGAAGAAAAGATAGAGGAAGAAAAGTTAGTAAAGGAAACCAAAGGTCTTCCTGAAGAAAAATTAACAGACGAAGAGATTAAGGCTGAAATAGAAGAGGGGAAGCAGCCTTCCTTAAAAACAGAGGACCTGCGGAATGCCCTTGATTCTTCGGAAAAAGAAAAAAAGGAAATAGAATCCTTTCTTGATTCTTTAAAAAAAGAACGCCAGGATATTAAAGACAGAATAGAGGAAGTTGAGGGGGAACTTCCTCCATGGGCAGAAACTATAAAGGAAGAAGAAAAGCAGGAAAAAACAGAAAAAGAAGAGGAAGAATCTGAACAGAAGTTTTTTGAAGACCTGGACGCAGTGGATGAGGAGGAAGAGGAGGAAATGGTGGAAGAACAAGAAGTTGAAACAGATGAACAAACAGAGCTTCCCTTTTATGAAGACAAAGAGGCAAAAGTAAAAAAGGAGAAAATAAAGCTCTATAAAAAGCCTTCTATAAAAATTTCGGATTGGGTAAAGTCTCGGATATTTGATGTGCTTTTTATTGGAGGATTATGGTTTATCACTTTATGGATTGCTTCCTATCTGACTTCAGTGACTGTATTTCAGCTTATTTCCAGTTCTTTTTTTGCTGTGGTGGCCTTTTTTATCATTCTGCTTTCTGTTTATTTCTTTTTCTTTTTCTTTTTTATTGGAGAAACCATCGGGGACTATGTTTTCCCCAAACAAGACTAACCAGAACTATTCATAAAAAAATGGCGATGTATTATTATTAATTTATTTTCAGCGATATACAAGATTTTTTCAAGAACATTGATTTGAGCATTTTTCTTGTCAGTATTTTTTATTTTAATCGCCATTTTTTTACCTTTCAGGCGAGCCAATCTTACTGCATCTGCTTCGTTACAGAGCATTCGTAGTGAAGGACCACGACTTCATGCCCTGTGCCTTGCATCTGCAGCAATCTTGACTCGTGAATAATTCAGACTAACCAGAACTATTCATAAAATATGTATGTATTCCCATGCATATTTAGCATGATCAATCCTCTTTTAAAGTTACGTGGGAAGCCTTTCCAAAACCGTGATACAGGTGATGTATAATGTTTATTAAGGGGAGAGGGCAAGGGATGAGGAATCCCTTGCCCTTCCCCTTATATGTCAAATAAACTCTATCACGGTTTTAGAAATGATTCCTCTTTATTTTGATAAATGTTTCAGTTCAGCAGGATAGGTTATAACTTAAAAGTTTCGCCAAGAAATTTGTGCTTGGTTTTTTTGTCTGAGGCTATGGTTTCAGGAGTTCCTTCCACCAAAATATTTCCGTTGTCTATGACATAAGCATAGTCAGTGATTTTTAATGTGTCCCTTACATTATGGTCAGATAAAAGAATTCCAATGCCTTTGTCTTTTAAATTTTTGAGTATTCTTTGAAGTTCAATAATGGTCAGAGGATCTATTCCTGTGAAGGGTTCATCTAAAAGCAGGAATTTGGGATTGAGTGCCAGAGAGCGTGAGATTTCGAGCTTTCTTCTTTCACCTCCGGATAGACTGTGAGCTGATTGCTTGGCCAGTGAAAAGAGCCCCAATTCAGAGAGAAGATTTCTTGCTGTTTTCTCTTGTTCATCTTTACCATAATCTTTAAGTTCAAGAATCATTTTTAAGTTATTCTCAACACTGGTTTTCATGAATACTGAATTTTCCTGAGGAAGATAAATGATTCCCTTTTCTGACCTTTGGGTAGTGGAAAGATTAGATATGTCTTCATCGTCTAGATAAATATTCCCTTTGTCTGGTGCAGTCAGTCCTGTTACCATGCGGAAGGTAGTGGTTTTTCCCGCTCCGTTTCTTCCCAGGAGTCCTGCAATAAAGCTGGATTTGACTTTGATGTTTACATCTTTAACCACTGGACGCTGGTTAAAGCTTTTTCTTAGATTTTCAGCTCTTAACGTTGACATTTTGTGTGTTTTATTATTCATTTTAAGTACTTGGATTATTCATGAAAAATGGCGATATTATGAATATGACAAATACCATGAATAATCCATGAGTAATACTAGAACCACATCCATTGGGTGTCAAGATATTATGAAGAAAGTTATAAGTGCCTCAAGAAGGAGTGATTTGGTTGCCTTTTTTGCTCCCTGGTTGAGTCAAAGTTTACACAATGAATTAGCTTTGGTCTATGGTCCTTCAGGTCATAAATATTCAGTCAACTTGAGTCCTGAAAGAGTTCATACTATAGTGTTTTGGTCAAAAGATTTTTCAAATATGATAGGCGACAAGAATCACCTACTAAAAAACATAAAAAAGTATGATCAAATTTATCTTCATTTCACCATAACTGGCCTGGGAAGGACTTTTATTGAAAGAAAAGCTCCTTTTCCCCATGAAGCCATAAAACAGTTTGATGAATTGATAAAAATTGCGGGAAGTCCCAATCGAATTTCAGTAAGATTTGATCCCGTGATATTTTGGAAAGATAAAGGAGGACAACACAGCAATACCCAATTTTTTGAAAGACTAGCTCCTGAGGTGAGTTCAAGAGGAATTAAGGCTGTGAGATTCAGCTTTGTCCAGTGGTATGGGAAAGCCAAAAAAAGAGCTCTCAAACATAATTTTCAGTATATCGATCCTCCGAAAGAAGAAAAAATAGAGACAGCTCAATATTTAGTGGAAGTCGCCCGGAAATGGGGAATAAATCTTTATTCTTGCAGCCAAGATTTTTTAACTGTTATAGAGGGGATTCAACCTTCTGCCTGTATAGACGGTTCCCTTTTACAAAGGCTTCATCCCAATAATGAACCCGTATCTATTGAAAAGGACAAGAGTCAGAGAAAAGAATGCCGGTGTACAGAGTCCATTGATATGGGGAGCTATAAGCAGAGCTGTCCTCATGCTTGTTTGTACTGCTATGCCAACCCTTCTTTAGATGATTCATAAAATCAGCCTGCATGCACATCCCTTATCTCATGATTGATTCTCTTTTGATATCATGTCAAAAAAACAGAATTTATCTCTTTACTTTTGTTTTTTATTCTAATTTAGTGCAGGCTGGTTTTACCTTGCAGGCGAGCCGATCTCGCTGCATCTGCTTCGTTACAGGGCATTCGCAGTGAAGGACCACGACTTCATGCCCTGTGCCTTGCATCTGCAGCAATCTCGACTCGTGAATCATCTAAAGAGATTTAGGATGATTCATAAAATCAGCCTGCATGCACATCCCTTATCTCATGATTGATTCTCTTTTGATATCATGTCAAAAAAACAGAATTTATCTCTTTACTTTTGTTTTTTATTCTAATTTAGTGCAGGCTGGTTTTACCTTACAGGCAAGCTGATCTCGCGGCATCTGCTGCGTTGCAGGGCATTTGCGGTGAAGGACCACAGCTTCACACCCTGCGCCTTGCATCTGCCGCAACCTCAGCTTGTGAATATCCCAGGATCAAATTCATGCACTCAAAAGGCTAAATCTTCAAAGTCGCTTCAGCCACACCTGAATTTCTTTGGGCTTGTGTTTAGTGTTTATTTTGAGTTTATGTATGGATTGGGGTGCCTTCGAGATGGAGGAGGTATTTTTTCAGATTGAGGCCAGCTCCAAATCCTCCTAAAGAACCGTCAGTTTTTATGACTCTATGGCAGGGTACAGCAATAAGAAATGGATTTTGTCCCAAAGCGTTGCCCACACTTCGGTATCCTTTGTGATTTATTTTCTGGGCTATTGATTTATATGTTTCAACGCAGCCAAAGGGAATTTTTTGGGTGATATCCCAGATTTTTCTCTGGAAGGGAGTCGCTGATGAGAAATCAAGTTTCAAGGAAGAGAAATCAACAGGTTTACCCTCGAAATATCGTCTGAATAATTCAGTCTCAAGTTTAAACTCTTGTTCAGAGAAAGTTAAGGAGATATTTGATTTTTTATATTGATCCACAAGAGGCTTTATAGAGTTATGATTTTCGCTATATTGTATCTTTTGAAGACCTTTTTGATTCTTTATGAGAAAAAGACATCCTTTTTTAAAGGAAATCCGGGCTAAATGCCATGGCATTTTTATACCCCGAGGGATAACCTGTCAGCAAGGGAATGAGGCAAACCTGCTTTTTTGATTTTATCCTGAGCTTTTTTTATATCATATTTCATCCGATAAAAGGTTACCTTATTTTCATCAGACTCGTAAATGGCACAGGCAGCCATGCTGTTTCGGTCTCTAGGCTGTCCCACTGAACCTGGATTGATGAGGTACTGGATGTTTTTTTTCATGACCACTTCCTTAATTTTTCCGGACATATAGGTTCCTTTGACTAAATTGTTTTCTAGAGAATAAACAAAAGGAAGATGAGTGTGCCCAAAAAAAGTAACCGGAGTTTCCAAATAAGCAAAGGCTTCAGCTGCATCCATCTCTCCGAATATATAGTAATCTTCGTCAAAAGGGGCTCCATGGCAAATGGTGATATTCTTATGAACATTAAGAGGTCCTTTTTTCAGCTGACAGAGAAAATCCATGTTTCCATCAGTAAGGTTTTCCCTGGTCCATATTATGGCTGCAGCAGCAACTGAATTGAAGCCTTCCAGAGAATCAATATTAGCCACGGCTTTGTCATGATTTCCTCTGATAGTAGAGATTGACTTTATGGCTCGAATTTTATTGATGACATCATCAGGATTGGCACCATAACCCACTAAATCTCCCAAAAAAATAAAGTGATTGATGCTTTTTTCCTCAGCAAATTCAAGAACAGAATTCAGTGCTTCTAGATTTCCGTGGATATCAGTGAATATTAAATAGCGCATTTCAGTGCTCTCTAAATAAACTATTATACAGATTATGAGCTCTGTAGGAACTCCTAACTAAAGGTCCTGATTCGACCTGCTTGAATCCCATATTCAGAGCTTTGTTTTTCAAATCCTTGAATTCATCTGGAGTGTAGTATTTTTTCACTGGAGAATTTGAGCTGATTGCTTGAAGATACTGTCCTACAGTCAATAAATCACAGGAAACGTTTCTCAGATCTTTAAATGTCTGAATGATTTGTGAATAATTTTCTCCGAGCCCCACCATTATTCCAGATTTAGTAAAAGCTCCCATTTTTTTGGCTTCCTCCAGTACCTGAAGAGAACGTAAATAATTTTGGGGTACTCTTTTGATGGAAGAGTAGAGGTCGTGGGGAACTTCCAGGTTATGGTTGATGACAGAAGGTCTGCTTTGAATCACTGTTTTTAAGGCATCTGTGCTGCCTTTAAAATCTGGAATGAGAACTTCTACTTTTATCCCCGGAGAGTTATCCTTAACTGTTTTGACTGTTTCAGCAAAAAAAGAAGCCCCTCCGTCACGGAGGTCGTCCCGTGTGACAGAGGTGATCACTGCGTATTTAAGCTCCATACATTCAACAGCTTCAGCTATTCTTTCAGGCTCATCTGGGGAAAGTTCCTTGGGCTTCCCTGATTTGACTGCGCAGAAACTGCAGTTCCTAGTGCAAACATCTCCCATGATTAAAAAGGTGGCGGTCTTTTTTGACCAGCATTCATAAATATTAGGGCATTTGGCACTCTGGCAAATGGTATGGATCCCTTTCTGTCTTAACAAGCCGGAAACTTTAAAAAAGTTTTTATGGGTGGGGAGTTTGACCTTCAGCCAAGAAGGTTTATTTATTTTTACTTCTTTCTCTGAAGATTCCACTTGTTATTTCCGCTGATATAGATTGGATGGAGAAACCTTGGATAGTATCGGAGGAATTAATAATAATTATTCTGCCGTTCTCTTCTCAAGCGTCTTCTCATCCTCTTTCTTGCTTGAGCTTCCTTCAGCCTTCTTTTCTCACCCGGTTTAATGTACACAGAATGCTTTTTTATTTCTTTAATGATTGATTCTTGCTGTACTTTTCGTTTGAATCTTCTCAAAGCAGCTTCGATGTTTTCGCCTTCGTCAACGACTACAAATGCCAATAATTTCACCTCCTTATCTCAAGGTACAAAATTTATAACTTATTTATGTTTTAATGTCAACCCTGACAGAAATTTGGCCTGGTTCGTATTTTGACAACCTCAGTTTCCTGTGTTATAAGTTTAATCAGCATAATACAGAGGGAATCGGAGCTTTTGCGGAACAGTAAAGATGAATAAAAAAGGGGAAGATAAGAATAAATTTGAGAAGGAGCCATGAACAAAACAAAATTATTCATTATCTTTTCAATTTTATTTTTAGTGAATTCAGTTTTTTCAAGTGAGACCGGAGAGATCAAAGGCTATGTTCAAGACAAGGATGGGAGTGGACTTTCTGGAGTAGAAATTTCTATTGAAGGAAAAAGCCTTCAGGGGATGAGAACAGTTTTTTCTTCTTCTGAAGGAGAATTCAGGTTTCCTCTCCTCCCTATTGGGGAATATACCTTGAGTTTTTATCGGGAAGGATTTGCACCTCATGTTCAAGAAAATGTTATTGTTCGGTTGGGGAGAGTCACAGATATAAGAGTGACCATGGAAGCCTCAAAATTGGAAGAAGAAGTCACAGTCACTGCATCGGCCCCTTTAATCGACAAGACTTCTGCTGATACAAGTTATTATTTAAACAGCATCAATCTTGAAAAATTACCAGGACAGAATAGAACTGTTGTGGATGCTGTTAAGTTCACTCCTGGTGCCACTGGAGTGAGAATGAATACTAGGAAAGGGACTTCAGATGAAGGGCAGCCCAGCTTTCGCGGAGAAGGACAGGAGGGAAACAATTGGATCGTGGACGGACTTTGTATCAGCGGAGTTAGGTTAAGAAACTCAGGGATCCGCCTTAATTTTGATTCTATAGAAGAGATCCAGGTGATTTCTGATCCGTTTAGTCCGGAATATGGCTCGGCCTACGGGGGGATCATAAACATGGTGACCAAAACAGGAAGCAATGACCTGTCAGGGGAGTTCTCTCTTGTGTTTATGGATAAAAATCTTCAGTCCCAGCGTATGGATCAGCTTTCTGTGATCAGTCAGCCTGATTATTTCTCTGACTACAATTGGTATTTCAATATGGGAGGGCCCATTATTAAAGATAAGTTGTGGTTTTTTGTTTCTGACAATGTATTCACTAATTTTGCCCAAACTAGCGATGCCTCCATTGATTATTTATTTGTTCCTGGAGGAGAGAAAAGGACAAACGCAAATAACTTGTTTGCTAAATTCACTTATGCTTTTAACTCCAGTCATAATCTTTCAGCCACAGCTGTGTATCAAAAAAGTCTAGGTCAAAAAGGGGGGATAGGAATTCCTGAACTATTTGAAAAAAAAGATTTCACTGATTATATACTGCGTGTCAATTATAAAGGGATATTGAATTCCACTACTTTGGTGGAAGCTGGCTTGGGATATATAGACAGGGACCAACTGAATCGCCCTGTAGATGATGATTTAGGTCCCTCTATGTATTATATTCAAGACCTGGGACGGAATATCAACAATTCTTATGGAAGAATTACCGATAATCAAAATAGAGTTGATTTCAGCTCGAAATTGACAAAATACTTTGACACAGAAACTTTTGGTAACCATGAAATAAACATTGGATTTGAATATTATTATTTTTCATCTAAATTCAATGTTGATTTTACTGGGAAGGATGAAGATATTTTTCCTGGGAATGATTTTGAAAGTGGAACCAAGTATTATTTCAGTTCCTGGAGGGAAAACCAACGCACCCCTACCTTTTTTTATGAATACGGAGTGTTTGATTTTATCAATTCTTCAAGAGGCATGGGGTTATATTTCAATGACAAGGTGACATGGGATAGGGTGTCTTTTATGGTTGGCGTCCGAAGCCAAACTCAGATGTGCTTGGATGACAAGGGAAAAGAATTGTTTTCTTGGGGGATCAGTGATTTTTTGTCTCCCCGCTTGACTTTGGCTTTTGATATAACAGGAAACAGTAAAAATATCATCAAATTAGGATGGGGGAGATTCGCGGATGTCATAACCACTATGCCTCTGGGGCTTTTGAATTCAGGGGCGGGATTGACATTCAGGACATACAGATGGCAGGGAATGATGAATCCAAATTCAGACGAGTTGCACGATCCCCTAAATTGGGTTTTTGAAAATGAGCAGAAGTCTCAGCCTTTTGAGATAGCATCTGGAATAAAGCCAAATTTTCTTAACCGCATCCTGGTGGAGTTTGACAGAAGGATTGGAAAGAATTGGGCTTTCACAGCTCGTTATGTAAGATCAAAAGCAGATGACTTGCTGGAGGTCTTGGCTGTTTTTGATCCAGAGGAACAGTATAAGTTTTTGTTTGATAATTTTGAGCATAAAAAAAGGGATTATTCGGGATTGGAATTTGAGCTGAACGGAAGAATAGGTTCCAATTTTTTTCTTAATGCTTCTTACAGTCATTCTTCAGCAAAAGGAACCAATCCCGGTCAGTCAGAAACAGGTTCCTGGTCTCAGGAAGAGGGAAGCACCAATTATTTGGGTTTGTTTGGAAATCATATTTACATTCCTGATCTTCCCGGATTAGAAGAAATCAAAAACTATTATGACTGGGCTTTAGGCGGTTTGGGAGGAAGAGGCATAGGGGATGAGGGTTGGTATGGAAAGCTTCCTTATTCTGTTGACCATAACTTCAAGTTTTTGATGGTCTTTATGGCTCCTTATGGAATCAATGTGTCCACAGCTTTTGAATGGATCTCGGGTTATTACTGGGAAAAATTAGGTTATGTTCCTTATTTTGGAGGATATTATTCATTTCCTGAGACCAGAGGCACCCGAAAAACACCGGCTCATCATTACTTAGATTTGGGAATAGAAAAGGAGATTGACTTCAGAAATTTAGGTCTTTCTCTTCCAATCTCTTCTGTACTAAGATTGGATGTTTTGAATGTATTGAACAGTCAGTCTCCCTTGTCCTATGTGAAGGAAGACATCTCCATTTTTGGTGAGATTTGGGGAAGGCAGCAGCCCCGTCAAGCAAGAGTCACCTTTAAAATCAAGTGGTAAATGTCCGCTTACATTTTAGCGTGTTCTGTTCTGGAGATTATTTCATTCTGAAGTTCTTCATTTAAGTCACAGAAATAATCGCTGTACCCAGCCACTCTGACAATCAAATTTTTGTATTCTTCGGGATTTTTTT
>DASRVI010000333.1:0-2094 GCA_035655135.1 Acidobacteriota bacterium
ACACAGGAGAATAAGACAGCTGAGGCTATACAATCTTTCCAGAAGGCTGTTGAGATGAATCCTGATTTTTTCGAAGCTTATATGAATTTGGGTCTTCTTTTCTTTAGGGAAAAAATGGATGCGAAAGCAGAAAAGGCCATCTTAAAAGCTTTGGAATTGAAGCCTGATAACAATAAACCTCAAGAATTGCTGGTGAATATATATATTGAAAAAGCTAAAAATTTGATCCAAGAAGAAAAATACGATCAAGCTTTGGAGACATTAAAAAAAGCTTATGATTACAATAATGATAATTCCTATGTCAATTACCTTCTAGGATATCTCTACTATAAAGAGGAAATAAAGGAAAAGGCCATCCAGCACTTAGATAAATTTTTGGAACTCGATCCAAACGCCCCACAAAATCAAATCGAAATCGTGAATAAACTCTTAAAAGAATTAAAAGAAAAGTGACTTCTGTGTCTTATAAGGATGTGGCTCATAATTATGAAGGTGTTTATTCTCCCTGGGAATATCATGTTGGTTTTACAGAATCCCGACATTGATCAAATAGCTCATATAATAATTATCTTAAAAAACTAATAATTAAATATAAAATATGGAGGAGATCACATGGAACTGTCATCAACAAAAAAAGTCTTTCTGTTTTTTGCTCTTTTTTCATTTTTATTCATTTCATTTGCCAATGCAGATGAAAAAACAGACCAGGTAGATAAAGTATTTGACAAATGGGACTCCACTGCATCGCCAGGGGTAGCGCTAGCAGTCATTAAGGATGGAGAAATAATCTATGAACAGGGTTACGGGATGGCGGATCTCGAACACAATATACCTATCAATCCAAAAACCGTATTCCGTATGGGTTCGACCTCAAAACAATTCACTGCCGCTTGTATAGCCATCCTTTCTTTGCAGGGAAAAATATCTTTAGATGATAACATCAGAAAATATATTCCCGAAATGCCTCAATATGAAAGGACAATCACCGTAAGAAACCTGGTTCATCACACAAGCGGTCTTCGTGACTACTGCGGACTTCTATCTTTGGCAGGATATGTCAGTTACCTAGATCATCCCACTATTGAAGAAACCAACGAAATTATTTCAAAACAAAAAAACTTGAATTTTCTTCCTGGAGAAAAATATTCATATTCCAACTCTAACTATTTTCTGATGGGTATCATTGTCAATAGGGTCACTGGTCAAACCCTTAATGAATTTGCTCAAGAAAATATATTCAAGCCCCTAGGAATGAAAAACACCCATTTCCATGGAGATTTGACAGTTATTGTAAAAAACCGTGCGGATGGATATTCACCAGAAGAAAATGGATTCAGGATCAATATGAGCACTTTTGACCATGTTGGAGATGGAGGACTTTATACAACCGTGGAGGACATGTACCTTTGGGATCAGTCCTTTTATAATCATAAGCTGGGAAAAGACTTTGTGGAATTGGTACAAACCCCTGGAGAGCTGAACAGTGGGGAAAAATTGGATTATGCCTTTGGACTCAGAATTAGTGAATACAAAGGATTAAAAACTGTTGGTCACGGCGGATCTTGGGTTGGTTATAGAACTTCTTATATTCGTTTTCCTGAACAGAATTTTTCAGTAGTTTGTTTAGCCAACCTCAGTCATATCAATCCCTCCTCTCTTTGTCAAAAAGTAGCTGACATCTATCTATCTAATCAATTCACGAAAAAGCCTGTGACTAAGCCTGAGAAAAAAGAAATTGAGCCCATTGAACTTCCCATAGAGAAATTGAAAAACAAAGTCGGTAACTACTACAGTCAAGAAGAAAGAATGTGGATGTCTTTAACATTGGAAGAGGGAAAACTTAAAGCTCAAACATTGTGGGATACCCTTTATTTAGTCCCAGTGAGTGAAACCAAATTCTTTGCTGTGGATGCTCCTGTTGATATTTGTGTTGAATTTTTTGATAATAAGGTTGAATTGGATATATGGGGACGAGAAAAAATCACTTTTGAGAAGGGAAAAGAGATCCCTAAATTAACAGAAACAAAATTAAAAAATTACGTTGGAGATTACTACAGCGAAGAGTTAATGACCACCTATAAAGCACTCATTAAA
>DASRVI010000334.1:0-8111 GCA_035655135.1 Acidobacteriota bacterium
AAAAATGTTTTGGTGTTCCTCCTGGGTTGGCTGTTCTGATTTTTTCTGACAAAGCCATGGATCAAAGAAAAAGCATCCCATCTGTTCAGGCGTATTATGGGGATATTTTAAATTGGCTTCCTATTATGAAAGATCCTTCCAAATATTTTTCTACTCCCTGTGTCAATGAGATAAGAGCGTTTTGTGAGGGGACAAGAGTTATGATTGATGAAGGCATGAAAGTTCGGTTCAAGCGTCATGATAAAATCGGCCGAGCCATAAGAGCTGGTTTAAAGAGCCTTGGATTTTCCTTTTTCACTGATGAGGAATATTTTGCCGATACCCTTTCAGTGCCCATCTATCCGCCTGGAGTCGAGGACAGCTCTTTTCGAACCAAACTTGCAGAGAATAGAGTGGTTGTTGCCGGAGGACTGGGGAAGTTAAAAGGCAGGGTTTTCAGAATAGGACATATGGGAAATATTTCTTATTCTCAAGTGGAGTTTGCCGTATCATCTATTGAAAAGACTCTCTCAGAAATCGGATATAAGTTCCATGTTGGCTCAGGAGTTCAAGCAGCCAAAGAAATTTTTAAACAATAATATGGGATAGGAAATAGAATTATGTCAAAAGAAGTTTTTTTTATTCCAGCCAGCGAACAGGAAGGCACTCAAAGCCTGTCAGAGAAAACCAAAAAAATTTTTCAAAGACTGGATTTCAGCAAAAAGATTGAAAAGAACTCGTTTGTCGCTCTTAAAATCCACTTTGGAGAAAAAGGAAATAAGGGATATATAAAGCCATGGTGGCTTTTTGATACTATAAAAGTGATTAAGAATCAAACCGATCGAGTTTTTTTTACAGATACCAATACTTTATATATTGGAAAAAGGTCCAATGCACCAGACCATATGATGTTAGCCCATGGCCATGGTTTTGATGCACAAAAAATGGGAATTCCCGTTATCATTGCAGATGGGCTTATAGGCCGAAATAATGATGACATAAAGATAGAAAAGCAGAGAATAACAACAGCTAAAATAGCCAGCTTATTTATTGACTCAGATGTCCTGTTATGTCTGAGTCATTTCACAGGCCATGCTCTCACTGGATTTGGTGCCGCCATAAAAAATCTTGGAATGGGATGTGCCTCAAGGGCTGGAAAGCTTGATCAGCATTCAGATGTCCATCCAAGAGTCAATCCTAAATACTGTGATTTATGCCAAACTTGTTTTGATTTTTGTCCGGAAAAAGCCATAGAGGAAAAAGACGGGAAAGCTTTTATTGTGAGTGAAAAATGTATAGGCTGTGGGGAGTGTCTGGTGGTTTGTCCCCAAGGAGCTGTTAAGATAACATGGGATAGTGATAAAATCCGAATTCAGGAAAAAATGGCTGAATATGCTTTTGCTGTGAGCCAGATTTTTAAAGAAAAAATTGTCTATATTAATTTCTTAATCCATATAACCAAAGATTGCGACTGCATGTGTAAAGGCGCTCCTCCTTTTGCTGATGATATAGGAATTCTTGCCTCATACGATCCTGTTGCATTGGATCAAGCTTGTGTTGATATGGTGAATGATCAGAATGAAAAGGATGTCCTCAAAGCTCAAAATGGGATTGATTGGTCTGTACAGCTTAAACACGGAGAAAAGGTAGGATTGGGAAGCCGGGATTATAAAATAGTAAGAGTGTAGTGATCTAAAGGTATCGGGACGGTGGGATTCGAACCCACGACCCCAGCGTCCCGAACGCTGTGCGCTACCAAACTGCGCTACGCCCCGATTTTTCGAATCATTATATCTTTAAAACGATGTTGAGTAAAGAAGAATGCACTTTATGGGACTATGAAAAATAATGAAATAACATGTAATAATACGACATATTACGACATTTCCCCTAAATCCCTTGACAATGCATGACATCAGCGTTATTTTTCAGACACAATCTTCCAAAAAGATGGGTTTAATGGAGGCGTCAAATAAAGGGGGGGAGATGGCTCCCCTAATTACCTAAAAAAGTTTCTACATATGCAGTTCAATGATATCCCCATCATGGAGTTTGTAATCTTTATTTACTTTTTGTCCTTTATACTTTTTCTTCCCCCAAATCCTGGCATACTTTAAATTTTTTGCAAAGTCTTTGTGAACCGCTTTGGCCATATCCATGACATTGCATCCATGTTTGAATACAAATGGCTCATCGAACGAAGGTTTCTTGCCGGGTATCTTGCTGTACACTCTCATGACATGAAGGCTTTCAAATATTTTTTTTCTGAGAAGCTCTAGATTTTTATTTTGAGCTGCGGAACAAAAAATAGGAGTGAATTCTGGATCAATTAATTCAATGATGAGATCTCTCATGTCTGAATTCTCAGGGAATTCATCTTTATTAAGTACTAAAATACAGTTCTTGACAAACTGTCCTTTTTCTTTTGATGATTTATTGTCTTTATCCTCAGGAACAAGAATTATTTTTTTCTCTTTGAGAACTTCTTGGATAGTGGCGATGTCTTCAGCCGGATCATGACTTTTAGAGTCGACGACGAGAAGCACAGTATCTGCGTTTTTGACAAGCTCAGAATGCCATACTTCCATATAATCCTTGGTGATGGGAGGAGTATCAATAAGTTGGACCTGAACATTTTCAAATTTCATCATGGCTGGATAGGGTTTGTGTGTGGTGAAAGGGTATTCCGCTACTTCTGGTTCTGCATTGGTTAAACTTTTTATGAGCATTGATTTTCCTGAATTGGGCGGTCCGATGAGAATGACCTGGCCGGCACCGGATTTGTCGATATGATAGGAGAAGTCGTGCTTTGCCACCACTGATTTTTTCTGGGATTTGGACTTGAGTTTGGATATCTTTCTTTTATAAAGAGCTTGTAGTTTTTCAGTTCCTTTATGCTTGGGAATTATAGAAAGAAGCTCTTCCATTATTTTAATTTTCTCTAATGGATCATTGGTGTCTTTTAGCTTCTTTTCAACTTCAAAATACTGTGGAGGTAAGTTTGCCGGCATGTCACAGCCATTATATCTGATTCCTTGTCAATTTTCAATGAAACTACCCCTTAAAAAAGATTGATTTTGGATAGAAAAATAGTTTTGCAAAAACCGAGATATTTATTGAAAAAAAGCCTCTAATCATGTATAATTTTAACCAGTATTATGCCTACTGGGTTATGTGAAATTCCTTCCTCCATAGCCCCTGATTTTTCTTGGAAAGCAAACAAATGAAAAAAAAGGACTATAGTGCAGAAAGTATAAAAGTATTAAAGGGTTTAGATGCGGTCCGCAAGCGACCTGCCATGTATATTGGCAGCACAGGACCCGAAGGGCTTCACCATTTGGTTTATGAAGTGGTGGACAACAGTATTGACGAGGCTTTGGCGGGGTACTGTAACCGTATTTCTGTCATAATCCATGAAGACTGCAGTGTCACTGTAGAAGACAATGGTCGGGGTATCCCTGTAGAAAGACACAAGAAAATAAAAAAGCCGGCTGCAGAAGTGGTGATGACCATGCTTCATGCCGGCGGTAAATTTGACACCAAAACTTACCAGGTAGCTGGAGGTCTGCATGGAGTAGGAATATCGGTGGTCAATGCCCTTTCTGAATTTTTAGAACTTGAAGTCAAGAGAGAGGGAGGTGTGTTTACCCAGAAATACCAAAGGGGAAAAGCGGTTACAAAGATTCAAAAAATTGGAAAGACCAGAAGGACCGGCACAAAGATAAGATTCAAGCCAGATAAAGAAATATTTAATGAAATAGGCTTTAGTTTTGATATATTAAGCAAACGGCTGAGGGAACTTTCTTATCTGAATATGGGTTTGAAGATATCTATTATTGATGAATCCACAGAAGAAAAGCATGAATTCCAGTATAGAGGGGGAATCAGAGAGTTTGTTCAGTATTTAAACCAGAACAAGACCGCTATTAATCCAAAACCCATCTATTTTGAGGACCGTAAAGACGGAGTTATTGTTGAGATGGCGCTTCAGTACAATACAGGATATTCTGAGACTATATTTTCTTTTGTGAACAATATAAACACCAAAGAGGGGGGGACTCATTTAAGCGGTTTTAAGGCAGCGCTGACGAGAACCATCAACAGTTATGCCAGTGAGAGCAATATAAAGAAAGGATTTCAGCAAAATCTCAGTGGAGATGACACCAGAGAAGGGCTCTGTGCTGTACTCAGCCTAAAGCTCAAAGATCCTCAGTTTGAAGGCCAGACTAAAACAAAACTTGGAAACAGTGAGGTCAAAGGGATCGTGGAGTCCATAGTCAATGAGCAGCTGTCTAATTACTTTGAAGAGAATCCGTCTATTTCAAAAAAAATCATCGATAAAATTATGGAAGCAGCTAGAGCCAGAGACGCAGCCCGTAAAGCCAGGGAGTTAGCCCGGCGAAAAGGAGTCCTTGAATCAAGCGCTCTTCCCGGAAAATTATCTGATTGTCAGGAAAAAGACCCTGCAGAGGCTGAAATTTTCTTTGTGGAAGGGGATTCAGCAGGAGGATCCGCAAAACAAGGGCGCGACAGACGTTTTCAAGCAGTCCTCCCTTTAAAAGGAAAGATACTGAATGTGGAAAAAGCTAGATTTGACAAGATCATCAAAAACGACGAGATAGGATATATTATTTCAGCTCTTGGTTCCGGGGTGGAAGGTTCAGACTTTGATTTAAGTAAATTGCGTTACCATAAAGTCATTATAATGACCGATGCTGATGTGGATGGATCCCATATCCGAACACTGCTTATGACATTTTTCTACAGACAAATGCCTCAATTGATTGAACTAGGGCATCTCTATATAGCTCAACCTCCTTTGTATAAGATCAAAAAAGGAAAATCATCCACTTACATTGGGAATGAAAAAAAATTCCAACAGTATCTTCTGGATAAGATCTGCAAAGATTTTAGTCTTAGAGTAAAAAACAAGAAAAAAGTTTACAAAGGGAAAGAACTTAAGGATATATTAAAGAAAATAATGGGGAAGAAGAACGACATAAATGGTTTGGAAAGAAAGAACTATCCTCATTTCCTTATTTCCACTCTCCTGAACCATGAAGTAAGTGGAACAGAATATTTAAAACAAAAAGACAGAATGGATGAAATTCATAAGGAGCTGAGCGAAAAAGGCATCGAATCTGTTTTATCAAGAGACGAAGAACACGGCTTGTATGAACTCATTGTGAAATATCGAGTCAATGGAATGAAAATGGAGGCAAAAGTGGGAATGGATTTGGTTACTTCTCCTCGATATCAAAGACTCTATGAAGTGCATAAGGAGCTTGAAGAGATCAGACCTCCTTTTGAAGTTATAAATAAACAAGAACCGGTAGAGATTGAAAATGAGGCAAGGCTGCTTGAGTATTTAAGAGAACAGGCTAAAAAAGGGATTTCTATTCAAAGATATAAAGGTCTGGGCGAAATGACTCCAAGTCAGCTCTGGGAAACCACCATGGACCCGGAAAAAAGAAATTTACTCAGGGTTTCTATTCAAGATGCGGTCAAAGCTGATCAGATATTTAATATTCTCATGGGAAGTGATGTGGAGTCGCGAAGGAATTTTATTGATGAAAATGCTCTAGAGGCAGAGAATTTGGATATCTAATCATTATTCTGCAGAGTTCTAGAAAGGAGTGAGAGCATGGCTGCCAAACTATCAGAAATCAGCATTGAAAAAGAAATGAGCCGGTCCTATCTGGATTACGCAATGAGTGTTATCATCGGGCGGGCCATTCCTGATATAAAAGATGGATTAAAACCTGTTCAGAGAAGAGCTCTGTATGCCATGCATGAGCTGGGATTGAAGTGGAATAAACCATTTAAAAAATCAGCGAGAATTGTCGGAGATATTATAGGAAAGTATCATCCGCACGGTGATACCGCTGCTTATGATACAGTGGTCAGAATGGCACAAGACTTTGCGCTTCGCTATCCTCTTGTAGATGGGCAAGGAAATTTTGGTTCTATAGACGGAGATCCGGCTGCAGCCATGCGGTATACAGAAGTCCGCATGAAAAAAATAGCTGAAGAGCTTCTGTTGGATCAGGACAAGGATACAGTAAATTTTATTCCAAATTATGACGGAAGCCTGACTATGCCCGAAGTTCTTCCAGCAAAGTTTCCTAACTTACTGGTCAATGGAGGATCAGGAATTGCTGTGGGCATGGCCACTAATATTCCTCCCCATAATATAGGAGAAGTCATTGACGGAGTTATTCATCTTATCCGCAACCCAAAAGCGACCCTTGAGGAGATAATGAAATTTATACCAGGACCTGATTTTCCGACAGGTGGATTCCTTTTTGGGCAGGAGGGTATTAAAAGCGCTTATGAAAACGGCAAAGGTGTGATTTACATAAGAGCTAAAGCTGTTATCGAGTCCGGTGGAAAAGGTGAAAGAGCTCGGATCGTTATCACAGAAATACCTTTTCAGGTGAATAAAGCGAATCTTTTGGAGAAAATGGCTAAACTGGTCAATGCTAAAAAAATCGAAGGGGTGGCTGACATAAGAGATGAGTCAAGCAGAGAAGGAATAAGAGTGGTGATTGAAGTGAAAAGAGGAGAAACCCCAGAGATTGTGTTGAATAATCTTTATAAGCACACCATGCTCCAGACTTTCTTCGGGATCATACTTCTAGCCATTGTAGACAGACAGCCCAAGCAGTTAGGCCTGCTCGATATGATGCGCTATTTTATCTCACACCGCCAGGATGTGGTTAAACGCCGCACCCGTTATGAATTAAAAAAAGCGAAGTTAAGAGCTCATATTCTGGAAGGCTTGACAATCGCTCTTGATAATTTGGATGATGTCATTTCTCTGATAAGAGGTTCACGAAATGTGGATGAGGCTCGAAAAGGATTGATCACTCAATATCATATGACAAAAACACAGGCTCAGGCCATTCTGGACTTACAGCTGCAGAAATTAACCCAACTGGAAAGAGATAATATCCAGAAAGAACACAAAGAACTTCTCAAGTTGATAAAAAAGCTTAAACACATTCTTGGGAGCGAAGAACTCATCATGAACATCATTGTGGAGGAATTGGAAAAAATAAAAGAAGAGTATAAGGATGACAGAAAGACAGAGATAATCGATGAAAAAATCGTGGATATAAAGCCAGAAGATCTCATCAAAGAAGAAGATGTGGCCATCACCTATACGGCGTCAGGTTATATAAAAAGGACTCCCCTCAGCAGCTATCGTTTTCAATGCAGGGGAGGGAAAGGGAAAAAAGGCATCAGCATGAAAGCGGAGGATTTAGTGGAGAATCTTTTCATCAGCTCCACTCATGACTATTTACTTGTTTTTACCAATAAAGGCCATATGTATTGGTTAAGAGCCATGGAAATACCTGACCTTCCTGCATCTTCAAGGGGAAAATCGATCAATAATTTGATTAATTTTTCATCTGGAGAAAGAGTCAGTTCACTGGTAGCTGTGGATGAATTCTCTGAAAATCAGTTTGTTGTTATGCTTACCTCTAATGGAACAGTGAAAAAAACACGTCTGAGTTTATTCAGACATATACGAAAAGGCGGTATTAGAGCGATTTCCCTGCAAAAAAAATTTGAGCTAATGATGGCAAGACTTACAGACGGGGAAAGGGATATCATCATCGGCACCAGTTCAGGGAAAGCGATCCGTTTCAGTGAGAAAGAGATCAGGCCCATGGGACGTCAAGCAGCAGGAGTGAAAGGAATAAATCTTTCTCCTAAAGATCGGATTATAGGAATGGTGGTGGTCACAGAGAATGATAAATATATATTCACCGCCAGTGAGAAAGGATATGGAAAAAAGACAGAGGTTTCTCTTTACCCAATAAGACACAGGGGTGGAAAGGGAGTTATTAATTTAAAGACCAATAAAAAAATCGGCAAAGCCGTGGGAATCATAGGAGTATCTGACGAGGAAGTCCTATTGATCACTGAACTTGGTAAGACCATCAGGGTAAAAACGGAAGCTTTCAGGCCTATTGGGAGAGCCACTCAAGGGGTGAAGCTGATCGACCTAGGAAAAGAGGACCGTGCGGTATCCGCGGCTAAAGTATGCGAATCCTGATTATTCATAAAATATGGTGAAATTTGGGTATTGCTTGGGCTCCGTTCAAACGTTCTGAAGGAAAGGG
>DASRVI010000335.1:0-3589 GCA_035655135.1 Acidobacteriota bacterium
GGAATTGACTTCCCTTGACCGTGCTCTTTTTAACTCCATCCAGCACATTATCCGGAAGTTCCTCGAAGAATTCTTCGTTTTCTCTTTCTCCAGCTTCTCGAGCTTCTTCAATAGCCACCATTTCCAGCGCTTTTTCTTTAGTGGGACAGACTTCTACGCAATTTTCACAGCCCACACAGTCCTCCACATAGACTTGAAGCCTGTACTTTAAATCTCTTTCGTTTTTGGTGCGTGATTTTAAAGTTATAAAATTGTCTGGAGCGTCTTTTAAGTCTTTAGGATCTATCTGTTTTGCCCTTAGGGTGGCATGAGGACACACCATCACACATTGATTGCACTGAATGCAGTTTTCATGTATCCATTTTGGTACTTTATCAGCCACTCCTCTTTTTTCAAGCTTAGTTGTTCCTGTAGGGACCGCTCCATCCAAGGGCATCTGAGAAACCTTGATCTTATCTCCTTCAAAATGCAAGGAAAGATCAATAACGTTTCGAGCAAATTCTGAAGCATCGTCAGATATCAATTTTTGTTCTGGAGCTGATTTTTTGATTTTATCTGGCACTGTCACTTCCTCAAGGGCCTCATAGGCTCTATCAACAGCTTTCCAGTTCATTTTGACTATGTCTTCACCTTTTTTCATAAAGGTTTTCTTGATAGCCTCTTTAATCAACTTCAAAGCTCTATCTTCAGGAATAACTCCAGATATTTTAAAGAAAGCCGTCTGCATTATGGTGCTTATACGGTTTCTCAGCCCCACTTCATTAGCGATTTTTAGAGCGTCTATATTGTAGACCTTTATGTTTTTCTCAATGATGGTCTTCTGCATGTCTTTGGTCAGATTCTCAAAAACTTTATCTGTTTCCCAGTGGGAATTAAGCAAAAATGTTCCATTCTCTCTTATCCCCTTAAGAATATCATATCGACCTATATATGAAGATTTATGAAGAGCGACAAAATCCACTGTGTTCAGTAAATACTGGGATTGAATTTTTTCTTTTCCAAACCGAAGATGCGATATGGTGACTCCACCGGATTTTTTGGAATCGTACTGAAAATAACCCTGAGCATACATATCTGTGTTATCACCAATAATTTTAATGGAATTTTTATTGGCAGATACAGTTCCGTCTGATCCATAACCCCAAAATTTGCATCTGACAACTCCTTCCGGCTCTGAATCAAGAGGTTCTCCTACCTCCAAGGATGTGTGTGTGACATCATCTTCGATTCCTACAGTAAATCCATGAAAGGCTTTTCCATCCAGGTGGTCATAAACCGCTTTGACCATAGCTGGTGTGAACTCCTTGGATGAAAGTCCATATCTCCCTCCGACGATATCAATATCTTTTCCAGAAAGAGCGGTCATTACATCCAAATACAGAGGTTCTCCTAATGACCCAGGCTCCTTGGTCCTGTCAAGAACAGCGATTTTCTTAACACTGTCCGGGAGAGCTGATATAAAAGCTTTGGCAGAGAACGGTCGGTACAGCCTCACTTTAGTCGCTCCAACCTTTTCTCCTTTTTTATTTAGGTAATTAACAGCTTCTTCAATGGTTTCTACGCTGGACCCCATTGAAATAATGACTTTATCCGCATCGGGAGCTCCAATATAATCAAAAAGGTGATACTGACGTCCTATTTTTTTCGCTACTCTATCCATACACTTCTGAACAATTTCAGGGGCCTTATCATAATATTTATTGACCGTCTCACGTCCTTGAAAATAAACATCTGGATTTTCAGCTCCTACTTTTAGAAAAGGTTTTTCTGGATTCATGGCGCGGGAACGGAACTCCTCCACGTATTTCATATCAATCAACTCTGCCATGGTCTCATAAGGAATCATCTCTACTTTTTGTATCTCATTGGAAGTCCTGAATCCGTCAAAAAAATGAACAAAAGGAATCTTGGACTCAATGGAGGCAAGATGGGTCACAATAGCCAGGTCCATGGTCTCCTGAACTGACCCAGATGCCATCAAACCAAAGCCTGTGTTTCGAGCTGACATGACATCTGAGTGATCCCCAAATATAGATAATGACTGACAAGCCAGGGATCGTGCTGAAACATGGAAAACTGTAGGAAGCATTTCTCCAGCGATTTTGTGCATATTGGGCAGCATGAGCATCAGCCCTTGAGAAGCTGTGAAGGTGGTGGTGAGAGCCCCTGCTGAAAGACTTCCATGCACAGCTCCGGAAGCACCCCCTTCGGACTGCATTTCTATAACATCCAAAGTCTGTCCAAAAATGTTTTTCCTTCCTTGAGCGGCCCAAGCATCAGCCAGCTCTCCCATTAATGAGGATGGTGTTATGGGGTAAATAGCCGCCACTTCACTGAAAGCATAAGCAACATGAGTGGCTGCTGTATTTCCTTCAATGGGTTCATACTTTTTTTTCATGATAATCTCCTCTCTTATTAAGCCAATATTATTGTTTCTTTATTTAATCTCTGTTCTTCCTTCCAAAGATTTTTTTATAGTCATCTGGTCTGCATAATCAATATCAGAACCAACGGGCAGACCCATAGCCAGCCTGGTTATTTTGACATCAAATTCTTTTAAAATATTATTCAAATAGGCAGCTGTGGCTTCACCATCAGCTGTTGGGTTAGTGGCAATGATGACCTCTTTGAACTTGTTTGTTTTTATTCTTTCTATTATTTTATCCACCTTTAATTCATCTGGCCCTATCCCTTTTAAAGGTGACAAAGCTCCAAGCAGCACATGATATCTTCCCTCATAAATTTCACTTTTCTCTATGGAATCAATATTAAAAGGTTCTTCCACTATGCAAAGCTCCTCGTCATTTCTGCTTTCATCTGTACAGAAATAACAGGGATCAACATGAGTGAGGTTATTGCAAACAGAGCAGTAGAAAAGACCCTTTTTAGCTGATTTTATAGCATCGCTTAAACGGTCTACTTCTTCCTGTTCCAGCCCTATTATATAATAGGCAATCCTCCGAGCAGTTTTTAGTCCAATTCCTGGAATTTTTTTTATTTCTTCAATAAGTTTGGTTAATGGATGTTCTTTTTTCATGATCAAATCACGATAAACCGGGTATTTTAAGTCCGGCTCCCATAGCTCCCATTTTTTCTTTTAAATTCTCATCCACTTGTCCGCTGGCATCATTAAAAGCAGCGCTGATCAGATCCTGGAGCATTTCTACATCATCTTTATTAACCACTTCCGGATCGATCTTGATAGAAATAATATTCTTGTTTCCGTCCATTACAATCTCAACCATTCCTCCTCCACTGGTTCCTTCCACTCTCATTTCCTCAAGTTCTTTTTTTATTTTTTCCTGCATTTCTTTTGCCTGTTTAAGCATTTTCTGTAAATTCCCCACACCCTTCATTTTTATTCTCCTTCTAACACAGAATTTAATATTTTAATTTTTCTTTTCACCCTTATTTACAGACAAAATTCGAGCTCTAAACGTATTGATGAATTCCTCCACTTTGGGTTCCTTTAAAGCCTGCTCTTTTTCGTTATTTTTTAGTTTGTTTGGCTTTACTTTGGAAGGAGTTTCCTTTTTATCATCATACATCCTGATATTATCCTTTGTCTGACTCGGCACCACTTTTTTAG
>DASRVI010000336.1:0-2860 GCA_035655135.1 Acidobacteriota bacterium
CCTGAAAGAGTTGGGCACATCCGGACTTTTTAAACTCATTAATGTTATGGAAATGCTCCCTCATAATAATTTTCAGGATAATATTCACCCAGATCATAAAATCGATGAAATATCAGGAGAAAGAATAAAGAAAAATTTACTCCGAAGAGCTGGGGCCTGTTTTGGATGTCCTATTGCTTGCCAGCGCCATACCTCTGTTAATGGACAAAGCGGAGAAGGACCTGAATATGAAACCCTGGTTATGCTGGGACCTCAATGCGGAGTTTATGACTTAAAATCAATAACCAAAGCCAATTACTCTTGCAATGAACTGGGATTGGACACCATAAGCATGGGGGGTACCACCGCCTGTGTTATGGAACTGTTTGAAAAAGGTTTGATAAGCACCCAAGATACCAACGGCATCAATTTTTCATTTGGCAGTTCAGAAATACTGGAACAAGTCCCCCAACTTGTGGCGTACAGAAAAGGAATCGGTGATCAAATATCAGAAGGCTCTTACAGGTTTGCAGAACTCTTCAATCACCCTTCTCTCTCCATGAGCGTGAAAAAATTAGAAATCCCTGCCTATGATCCCAGAGCCTCTTTCACTCAAGCTCTTGGGTACATGACTTCTCCTACTGGAGCCTGTCACCTCAGGGGTGGGTATGCTGTTTCTCTGGCTTTTTTCGGCGGAACCAAAGAAATACCTAGATTCAGCCAGCTTCAATCCCCTATCGCCATAAGAAATATGCAGAACCTTGGGATCATTCAAGACTCTTTAGGAGTGTGCCGGTTCACAGGATTTGCTTTCTCCACAGAACCCTGGTCCCGGATGCTGAGCGGGGTCACAGGATATGAATATTCTTCAGCAGAATTTGAAAAAATGGCTAACAGAGTCGCTGCGCTGGAAAGAGTGTTTAATCTCAGAGCTGGACTGAAATATTCAGACGACTCTCTTCCCCAGCGTTTCAGCTCACAGTCTATAACGGTCCAAGGGAATAAAAGAGTTCTTTCAGATGAATCTCAAACCCAAATGAGAGAAGACTATTACAAAGCCCGAAGATGGAGTGTTCCTGAAGGAATCCCTTCCAAAAAAACACTTGAAACCATAGGATTGGAAGGAATATAAAATGACCTCTGATCAATGGAAAGCTGATAAAAAGCTAATCCATCTTTTTCAAACCATCGGACGTATCCTGCTGGATAAAGACCTAGAAGACAGCCACAGCGGAAATATTTCCACACTTTGGGAAGATGACCAAGGCAATGAAAAAATTGTGATCACAGCTGCTGGCTCTCAAAAAGGAGATTTGGATCCGAGTCAGATCTGTTTTCTTTCTCCTTCAGAAACAGATTTCGGTTATTATAAAGCTTCATCAGAAACAGATATACACGTAAAAATCCTTTCCCTCCCTGGAGTACACGCAGTCATTCATGCCCACACTAAAGAGCTCACCATAATGACTTTTGATGAGGAAGAAAAACCCAATAAACCCTCTCCTTTTATTCCCATTGATGTATTGGGATTCTATCATCTTAACGGTAGTATTCCAGTAGACTGGGTGGAAGTGCCGGTCGGATCTCCTGAAATGACAAAAATCATACCAAACAGACTGGCTCATCATAAAACCACAGTGCTTCAGGGACATGGAATATTTGCTAAAGGAAGCACGTTGAAAGAAACCCTTTTCAATGTGTGCATAGCCAATAACTCAGGTTATATCGCCCGTTTAGCAAATAAACTTGATATTGATATCCAGAAATTAAGAAAAGAGATCACAAAATCCCCTTCAAAATATTTTCCTTATCCTCTCAAAAAATATACTCAAGAGCGGGAAAAAACAAGAGAAATTCAAGGCGAAAAGGAGATTTATGAAGAATTCCAAAAAACTGCAGCCAGAATATTTGAATCTAATCTTTCTCCTTTTTTCACAGGATCTATGTCTATCCGGGGAGTGGACAGGATGCTCTACGCTCCTAAAGCTTCCATACCCAGAGAAATCAGAGGTCCCATTGAAGAAATTCCTCTCTCTTTGAAGAAAAAAGAACCAGACAGGGAGATGACGATCCACCAACAGATATATAAAAATACTGACTTTCAAACAGTTATCCACTGTTATGTTCCTGAAGCTGAAGCTGTTTCTTATTTTATCCCCCCAGGACAAAAAAAATCCATAAACCGGGTAGTCCCTATTGATGCAGAAGGAAGCTTTTTCTATCTTGTAATCCCCATTCTGCCTCCAAGCTTTAAATGGGAAGCTCTGATTCGCCTCTTACACGACTACAAAATTGTGATCATCAGGGGAGGTGGTGTTTGGAGTGTGGGAGAGCAGTCCTTATCTGAAGCCCTGCATCATCCTTCTTCCCTCAGAGATATATGTCTCTATATCATTGGAGCTTACGAGAGGGGACTGAACCTTTCTAAGATGCAGCCTGAAAAAGCCAACCAGTGGTGACAAAAGCACTAAAATTAAAAAAAATACTGATCATTCGAATCATTGATTTTCTAGATAATCAACAGCTTCCTGAGGATGGGCTGAAGTCATATCTGCACCGATTCTTTGAGTAAATGCATCAGTAACCGGAGCTCCCCCCACTAAGACTTTTACCTCAGGAAATTTTGATTTAATGGCTTTGACAGTTCTTTCCATATTAACCATGGTGGTAGTGAGTAAAGCACTCATCCCGACGGCAAGGGGTTTATTTTGGTTTATGGCTTTTATAAAGTCCTGGGGAGAGACATCTACTCCACAATCAATCACTTCCCATCCGCTTCCTTCTAAAAACATGGCAACAATCTTTTTTCCGATATCATGCAGATCTCCGGAAACCGTCCCCATTATAATCCTTCCCTTATGCTGGACATTTCCAGATATAA
>DASRVI010000337.1:0-3062 GCA_035655135.1 Acidobacteriota bacterium
CTAAGTTGGGAATCTTGACATTATAAATAACCAAACTTATATTCTATAGATAATCTATAAATAAAAATGAATGATTAATGGATACTGTTGAACAAATCAAGCAGGTGGCTAGTATCGTTGAGATAGCTTCTCAATACACCAGCTTAAAAAAGAGAGGGAGAAGGTTTGTCGGACTCTGTCCCTTTCATTCGGAAAAAACTCCCTCTTTTACTGTGGATGACGAAAGACAGCTTTATCATTGTTTTGGCTGCGGGGCGGGAGGGGATATATTCACTCTTGTTATGGAAAAGGAGGATTTGAGTTTCCCGGAAGCGGTTCGATATCTTGCTCAAAAATACAACATAGAACTCCCCCAACAGAAGAAATTATCACCTAAATATCAAAGTCAGAAAGAAAAACTTTTTAAAATCACCAATAAAGCTCTAGCTTTTTATAAAAAGAACTTATTCAACACCGCAGAAGGTAAAAAAGCTCTAGAATATTTAAAAAAAAGAGGTGTTGCTGAAGATACCATCAATGAGTTAAAAATAGGTTATTCTCTAAACTCATGGGATTCTATTTTTAAATATTTCCAACAAATCAAAACAGATATAAAAGAACTGGAAAAAATAGGACTGGTGATGCGCAGGAATGACCAACAAGGTTTTTATGACAGATTTAGAGGAAGAGTGATGTTCCCCATATTTGATGTCTCTGGAAAAGCAGTGGCTTTTGGGGGAAGGACCCTGTTCAATGATAAACCAAAATACATGAATTCCCCTGATACTCCTATATATACCAAGGGACAGGTTCTCTACGGTTTAAATTTCTCTAAAGAATCTATAAGGAACAGCAAACAGATGATCCTGGTGGAGGGGTATACAGACTTTCTTTCCCTTTATCAAAATGGGATAAAAAATGTGGCTGCCTCTTTAGGGACAAGTCTTACCGAGAACCAAGCTTCATTAGCATCCCGATTCACAAAAAGCATAGCCATAGCTTATGATTCTGATGATGCAGGGAGAAAAGCAGCTTATAGAGCGGTTTCATTATGCTTTGCGCATGGGATAAGAACCCAAGTCATTTTATTCCCCAAAGGACAAGATCCGGATAATTATATAACCAAGCAGGGTCCCAAAAAATTTAAATCTCTGGCTAATCAAAGTCCTTCTGGCCTTAAATTCCTTATTCAAGAGACATGCCGAGGCAAAAATCTGGATAATCCTGAAGAAAAAGCTGAGGTGGCCCAACATATAATGGAAAACATTAAAGACATACCTAATTCAATAGTACTCAGTGAATACATAAAAAAAACAAGTGAGTATCTATCCATAGATGAACAAGAGCTGAGGGCACTTATAAGGAAAAAATACACGGCAACCAATCAAAGTCAAACAAACTGGTTTTTTAACGCTGAAAAAAGACTTCTGCAAATCATTTTTAATAATGGAGACATCGCCATAAAACTATTTGAAAATATTGAAGAAGAAGATTACAAAGGCTTAAAAAGTGAACCTATTTTCCAGATATTCTCAGAGTTTTTCAAAAAAGGACAATCTGCCAGCCATTCTAAAATCTATGAACTCAAAGAAAAAATCGACCCTTCTCTTTTTAAGGCCCTGACTGAGATTTTAGTGGAGGAAACCCATCCTCCCAGTCTCCAAGAGGCTAAAGACTGTCTTTGTGCCTTAAGGCAGGTTGTCCTTCCCCGTCTCATCAAAAAATTACAGATTGAATTAAAGAGTAAAGAAAACAGATTAAAGAAGATGGGAAAAAGAGAAGACAAAAATTCTATGATTAAAGAGATAAATTCCATCATCAAAGAGATAAATAATAAACAAAAAATATTATGTGAAATTTCACGGCAAAATAATCAGTGAATAATAACCCTAACATGAATATATACAGTGACAGGAGAACAAATTGACGGCTAGTAAAAATAATCATAAAAACGAAATCACGGAACTGATAGCAAAAGGCATAAAAAAAGGTTATCTTCTTTTTGAAGAATTAGATCTCGTTTTCAAGGAAAAAAGTAGAGCCAATAAAGAATTCAATGATTTTCTTAACTCTTTGGATCAACTGGGCATCAAGATTTTAGAAAAGCGGCGAAAAAAAACTCCTAAAAGAAAAAAAAGCGAAATCTTATCCATAGAAGATCTGGAAAGGACAACGGATCCAGTAAAACTCTATCTAAGAGAAATGGGGAACATCTCTCTTCTAACCAGAGAAGGGGAAGTAGCCATAGCTAAACAAATAGAAAGAGGAGAAAAAATCGTATTCAAAGCTCTCTCAAAAACAAGGCTTGTTTTAAATAAAATATATGAACTTGAAGAGCATTTAAAAAAAGACACTGAGCTGGCCCAGACCATGTTTGATTACAAAGACGAATATTCTGACGCACAAAAAATCGAAGAAGAAAAAAAATCCATAAGAGAAAAAATCAAACAAATAAAAATCCTGGATGACAAACTAACTAAATTACCAAAAACAAAAAAATACAGTTTCTCACGAGGACGCATTATCGTAGAGATGGGTCATATCATTAAAGACCTTATAAAGTCTGAATTTGAAGAGACTTTAATAAATATACTCAGAAGCAAATTAACAACAATAAACAAACTTGAAGAAAACAAAGAGGAATTAAAAGTATCATACAAAAGAACAAGAAGTAAAAAAAAGCGAAAAAATATTAATGATGAAATCAAAGAAATCAATAATCAGATAAAGAACATTCACCAGAAAGTCGGTCTTGATTCCCAGGAGCTCAGAAGAATACTTCGATCTATCACCACAGGAGAAAAAATAAGCGACCAAGCAAAAAAAGAATTGGTGGCTGCTAACCTGAGACTAGTGGTATCCATTGCTAAGAAATACAGCAATCGTGGGCTTCAATTCTTAGACCTCATACAGGAAGGAAATATGGGATTGATGAAGGCTGTAGATAAATTTGAATACAGGCGCGGATATAAGCTTTCCACCTATGCCACCTGGTGGATAAGGCAAGCCATTACAAGAGCTATCGCTGACCAAGCAAGGACCATCCGGATTCCTGTTCATATGATTGAAACAATAAACAAACT
>DASRVI010000338.1:0-2738 GCA_035655135.1 Acidobacteriota bacterium
GGAGAAGTTTTATTTGGTTTTTTATATTTTCAATATCATTGTTTATCCCATCGATCTGGGTCTTCTTTTTTTCAATCTCTGTGTCTAACATTTTAATATCGTCTTTTCTTCCCTTTATTTGAAAATCTAAATTCTCCTGGGTTAATTTCTCGTTGCTTAAGCTCTCATCAAGAGTATTGTAGTATCTTAAGTTATGCTGGACTTCATTTGAATAAAGAAGAAGACTTAAGGTATTCATCTCATTCTGTTTCTCGGAAAGAGCAGCCCTTTGCTGTTCTTCGATTTTATCTATTCGGGCTTTAACAGACTTCATTTCCTCCATCAAACTATCTGCTCTCTCTTTAGAGATTTGAAGCCTGTTCTTTAAACTGAGAATCTCTTCGTGGAGTTTGTTTTTTTCTATTCGTAAAAGTTTGACTTCACTTTTTATATCTTCAATATTTAAGTTCTTCTGTTTAATCAGATTCTCCTGGACTTGTATACTTGTATTAATTGATGACATCTCAACATCGATTTTTTTATCCAGGTCTCTTTTCATATGCTCAAAAAGAGAAAGCAGTATTGATTTTGATAAATCGATCTCTTGAGATATTATTGAAATGAGTAATAAGTTGGTATCGCGCATATTTTCTGCCTCGATTTCCGGGAATTCTTTTATATCAATATTCAACTCCGCCGCGAGTAAAGCATCATAGGTATCATTATTGATTTCGCCTGCAAGCTGTTTGGGGTCAGAGACCAGGACCTCTTGGAAGTTGCCTTGTTCTGTCTGGATAAAAAACTTGCTTGGCTCGAGTATGGCTTCAACCTTCCATTTTTCTGGCAGGATCAAACTGTAAACAGCAGCTAAAACGACCAGAATAAAAGTGGGGATAATAATCAGCCATTTTCTCTTCCATAGGACTTCGAGATACTCCATTAAATCTATTTCATCTTCATAATATTCTGGAGTTTTTTCCATTTTTTCCTCGCTCATTTTTTTAGAAGATGGCTATTCTAGCACATTATCTACTATCGTGCACGTTAATTCATAGTCGCTGTAATCATTAATCGGTACTCTTCCCACTTTAGTCCAGCTTCCTTCTGGAAGGAAAGTTACTTTTGCGAAAGCTTTTGGTTTTTCCCTTGAGGCTCCGGCTTTATCTTCCTGGAGAAAGTGAATAGTGAAGCTGTGATAGGTTTGAGGCTCACTTTGTATGGCTGTATCAATTATTTCCTGAGCTAAAATTCTAAGATCTTCCTCAGCTAATTTTTCCTCCACACTGACCCAGTAAAACTTATTCAGAGGGTCATATCCTACGTTTTTAGTTTTTACGATTTCAAACGACATCCCGGTTGAGTCTTTTATTTTCTGAACATCGAATTCAAGGAAGACTGTTTCGTCAACTCCTTTTTTATCTTCTGAAGGCTTCTTGCTGCAAAAAGAGCCAAAAACAATGATTCCCAAGATAACACTTAAGAGAATGAGTTTAAAAAACGGTTCCCTTTTTTTCATCTTTTCCCCCTAAAAAATTAGACTTAAAAAATAAGCACTAAGTATTTGTTCTTGTTTTTTTGATAGGCTACCGCCGGTGGGTCTTTTAACATTTCATTCATTTTTTTACCTTTCTCTACAGTTCAGACCTCTACAATTCAGATCACCCTTTATCATTTAGGGCCTATTACTGACCGAGAGTAACTCGAATTTCATCCAATTAATTCTATTTTAATAATAAAGTCTTGTCAATTTTAAACTACTTTTTATTATCTTATATCTCAGCACAGCCATTCATGGATATTTTTCCCTATAAAAAATAACGACTGCCTGACATTGGCGCCCCTGTTTTTTAAGCAGAGATTGAGGTCGATAAGAAAAAAATGTTATCATAAATTGTTCTGAGTTCCAATCCAATCCTCATTTCTCTTGTCAGGGATATTGAAAAAACAGTGGTCCAAGAAGCATCTGAGAAAGAGACCTGGAGCTGGATGCCTGATGAACACGGCCTTTATATTATCGAGGTTGAAGCGGTTGATGAAAAACATAAAAAAAGCATAGATTGTTTTGTGGAAGAATGATGCATTTATTTCTCATAAGGAAATGAGATCTTGAAGAAGGCCCCTGGACTTCCCTTAATCTCAATGGCTCCCTTGAGCTGTTTGGCCAGATCCTGAACAAGTCTTAATCCCAGGCTTTCTGCCTTTTTCAAATCAAAATCAGGAGGCAGGCCAACTCCATTATCACAAATCATAAAATTGACAGTATCAGAGCGGTCAGTTCCAAACTCCAGGGTGATCCGAATTTTCTTGCCAGAGGCATCATTCCTGGGCACTTTCCTAGGAAAAGCATATTTGAGGGCATTGGAAACAAGCTCGTTGACAATAAGACCTAAAGGTATAGCCTGGTTAATGTTGAGATAAACTTTGTCCAGGTTCATCTGGAAGTCAATATCTCCAACCTCGCCTTCATAAATCAAATGAAGACTTTCAGTAAGATTTCTTATGTAACTGGAAAAATCAATCCTTGAAAAATCTTCGGATTGATACAGCTTCTGGTGAATCAAAGCCATGGATCTTATTCTATTCTGGCAGATCCGGAATATACCGGAGGTTTTTTTGTCATCAATTTGAGAGGCTTGGAGATTGAGGAGGCTGGATATGATTTGCATGTTGTTTTTGACCCGGTGATGGATTTCCCGCAGCAGGACTTCTTTTTCTTTGAGCGATTGGCTGAGCTTTTCTTCTGTTCTTTTTCTTTCCTT
>DASRVI010000339.1:0-2921 GCA_035655135.1 Acidobacteriota bacterium
TCTTGCATTATCTTCCAGTATTCAGCAACGAGGAAAATTCTGCCCCCTCTTTCCATAACATTAATTTCATAAGGAATGTTTAAGGCAATTCTTCCATCTTTCTTTAAACAGCGATAAACTTCAGAAAGCCAATTTTTCTTATGATATTCCATTAAAAGCATTAAAGATTTTATCATTCCAAGAAGATATTGTCCTTGACCCATTTATGGGAAGTGGAACAACCGCAGAAGCGTGTATAAGATTGAATCGTCAGTATATTGGATTTGAAATAAGTAAATCTTATTGTGATACTATGAAATGCAGAACTAAACAGAAGAGACTATCGGCGGACACATTTACTCATTCTCCTACGGAGAATGGTTTGACTTCGTCAAACTCTACAAAATTCCTAATTAAACTCAATTCGCAAATTTAAATGAGAGCAATAATTTACGCAAGATGTTCAACTAACGAAAGTATGCAATCTGTAGAACTTCAACTTGAAGTTTTAAGGAAATATTGTGAAGAAAAAAAGTGGAAATATGATGAAGTAAGCGAGTATAGTTCAGGATTTAAAGGAATTCCTCCAAAGTTAAGAAAAGTTTTGGACCTGATAATGAGAGGGAATTTTGATATTTTGGTTATCCATAATATTGATAGGTTTAGCAGATTAAATCCAAGATCAGTTCAGAAAATCTTGAATAGAATAATTGAAAGAGGTTGTAGAGTTATAGCACTTCAGAATAATCTCGACAGCAAAGATGAGGTTATGTGGAATTTTTTTATAGGAATTTGGACAACCTTTGCAAATATGTATAGCGAAAAATTGAGCGAGAGGACAAGATTAGGAATAGATAGAATGAAAAAAGACATCGTTAATCAGGGATATTACAAATCAAAAAAAACAGGAAAAAAAGTAAAGGCGATTGGGCGGCCACAAGGTTCAAAAGACAAAAAACAGCGTTCAAAAAAAGGGTATTACGGAAGAAGGTATAAATTTGACCTGTAATTTGCAATCAAATAAAAACCCCTTTTTTTAAACTTAAGGGGATTGATTAAGCAGATAAAACAAAAATCAAAATGAAAGACAAAAAAGGAAATAAAAATATAAAATGATAGGAAAAATAATAACCTTTACACTTGGCTTGATTGTTGGAACAATATTTGGAGAAGTGATTATTAAATTCTTGATAGGATTATTATGAGAACTGAAAAACGACCAAGCAAGAAAAATTCCGAAAAGGAGAACAAAAAATATCCTTACAAACAGAAAAAGAGAATGAAAAAAGAAAAAAAGAAAAAAACAGAAAAAATTTTGCTGATTTTTGCAGCAGGATTTGGAGTCCTCTCTTTAATTTTTGTTTGTTATTTTTATATGACAGGGGAACATAATTCAGATATAGGACACAACATCCTCTATCTTGAATGTGAATTTGATGCTAATATTGTGGATTTGGCAAGTGATGGTAATTATTACACAGGAGAGGAACTTTACATTTTAGGAGGAAATCAAAGAAGAATAAGTTTTTTCTTAGGGTTACTCTCTGCTTTTCTTTTTGGTGCGACTTTCTATGCTTTAATGGATAAAATACAGGTTGTGGAGAATAAATAAAAAATGATATTTGATTTAAACAAGATCCCCCCAAAGACACTTTTCATAGTAAATGTTCTTACAATTTTCTTGTTATTGATTGCAACAGGATATTTCATTTATGAAATTTATTTAATGAAAGAATACGGAGGGAATTGTATAAGAGATCCTCTATCATGGGCAGAAAATTATGCTTTTGAGAAAAGAGGAGTTGTTATTGACTGTGAATGTTCTCTCAAAGATGTGTATGTTCCAGATTTAGAATTAAATATAACGGGAGGAAAAAATGAAGGGTGAGCTTCCAGAGATAGGAAAGATAGAACCGATTGTCGAACAAGTAGGATGGAAAGTCTGTAAAAAATCTGCTGAAGATGAAAAAGAACAAGAGTGGATTCCAGTAAAAGAATATGCAATAGCAGAAATCTTGTCATGCACAATCAAGCAACAAAACAGAGAGAAATAAAAAAGTGGGAATTGGATTGGCAAAAGATTTCATTATTATGTTAATTATTGCAGGAGGATTTGCCTATGGACTTAAAGACTTTTGGGCTTTTCCTCTTGTTTTTGGAATTTATATTGTCATAAAAGGAATTTGGAGGCTATTAACATAATGGATAAAATAAGAGATTATGACAAAGAGATAGTGAACTTTTTGAAAAAGAACTATCGTCAGATGTTTTCTGCAAGAGAGATATCACTTCTTTTTAAAATTCCTCAATATAGAGTCTGTCAAAAATTGAAGATTCTTGAAAAATATGGGATAATTGAATCAGAGGTGGTGGATAGAAAAGTGGCAGTTAAAATTTATGGGAGTAATTTTAAGAGGGGCTTACGGCTTTATTGCTTCGCCCAGAGTTAATTAAATAAATTCCTCCTACCAAAACAATAAACAAACTGAAGTAAGCAAGAACGCAGGAATAATTCTTAACACCTAATTCATATAATCCAGAAGTCCAATAAATTCCTCCATAAATAAATCTGGTTGGATCATGATCACCTACAACACTTTCAACAGGGATAGGAATAATTTTGAAGAAGAAAGTAGTGAATAATAAAAATCCTATAATTAAAAGCAAGATCTTTTTTGTTTTCATTTTCAGGTAACACTATATAATTTTTATCCTTTTTAAACCTTTTTAATTATCTTTTTTCCACATTTCTCACACTCTCCAGTAACAAAACCATTAAATCGCACTATATTAATTAGGAAAACCTGTTCTTTGCAATAAGAACAGAAGCCCTGCACTTTTCTTCCTCCATTAAATTTTTTTCTCATCTTACTCTTTTCTACTATAAGTCTCCCTTTGTCAACTGTCTAATCATTCTTCTCAAAGAAAAGAAGGGCATTTTT
>DASRVI010000340.1:0-5254 GCA_035655135.1 Acidobacteriota bacterium
CGTCCCCAATTTATTCCCTATACTCAAAAAAAATGGGTAAATAAGTAAGCTGTCCCCAATTTATTTGTCTTTTGAGTTTCTTCTGGAGAGAGAGCCGAAAGAATCCATCCTTTCTGAATTCGATTTAAGGATCATCAATCATTATTTTCCGGAGTATGAACAAGAAATAAAGGGTTGATTGAAAATAAATTTATAAGAGGATGTTTTTAATTTAGCGGGATAACTTGACCACAGCTTTAGCAGTCTGGGAGGAATCGCTCTCAGAGACGGCATGCAAGGTCACGTTTGCTTGGTCAGCACTGCTTTCTTCAGCCAAAACATAGACTGTTACTGATTGAGAATCGCCGGCTTCAACCGCAGCCAGACTGTTTAGAAGCTTGGCGGTCCATCCTTCACCCTCTATAGAGACTGAAAGCCGGTAAACATCTGAATTCAAATAGGCTGTGACATCAGAGGGGTGTAAAGAGGGATCTGCATCTGTCGGAGATCCATTGTTTTTAAGAGTGAAGGTCACCGGTGTGTGGTTTCCTTTGTATTTAACGGATTTCGGAGCCTCCAATGCCGCTCCTCTCCCCTGTTCACCGGAACCTTCCAAAGACCGCACAGCCAGAGTGTAAGAGAGGATTCCTTGTTCATTCTTCTCCCGGTCGAGGATATAGAAATGAAGTCCATTGGGAGTGTCCTCCCATTCATATAGACTTCCGGAATCCTGTCCGGCATGGAATAAAGCGTCATTCAGCTGCCTGTAGTCGGCTATGGTGCGCATCACTTTTTCGCCGTTGGGTTTCACATAGTCCACCTTATTGATGTCTTCCGGGTGAGCGTCAATGACCCATATATAGGAATTAAAAGCATTAGGCCCGCCGCTCCATCCCCGCAAACTGTCCTTGTTTTTGGCGATAAGAACACCGTTATCCGGAGTGAATGAATCATAGCCGATCCGCTGGACCACCTCCAGAGTGTAGAAATTATAATTGGGGATTCCCGGCGAGAGAGGGTTTTCAGCCGGGTCGTCAGGCGGAGTGCGGTCGCCTTCCGGAGTTCCGTCCAGCCGGACCATGATGCCTGTGAATTGTCCGGAAAGGGGTTCCACAGCTCTGGCTGTCACTTTAGCTACAGCCAGCCCGGTCTTGGACAGGCCTTCGCGGCTTAATCTTAAAAACATGGATTCATCGATAAATTCGTTTTCCAGTCGGTTGCGCACCATGAGTCCTGCGGGCATGGCGGCGCCTTGAATGGGCGGCACAACCCACCGTCTGTGAGGGCCCCCGGGTCCGTTGAAACATCCCCGGTCCATCATGTCCCAGGGTCCGGCAGCCACTCTCCGATAAGGTTTGACGTAGGGATTGTTGTTGAGGTCAGGTAGACGAAAAGCATGGTGGCCGAGTTCATGAGTGATGGTGCCTGAGTTTTCTCCCTGACGTAAAGAAGAGAGACCCCACCGCTGGGATCCAGCCAGCCAGCTGGTCCACTCCACATACCGGGTGGTGATCCAGCGGGGCATCTCAGGATTGGGATTTCCCCATTCCGGGGGGATGTCTTCCTTGGAGTTGAATTTCATTTCCCCGAATTCCTGCCAAACACCGGTCTCATCATAGCTGGCATAGATCCGGAGGATGGCATCGTATTGATCCCGGATGTCTTTACCCACGTCTTGGATCCAGATGGCGTCGCAGTCCCTTTCCATACGGCCGTCGGCTGTGCTTCCGTCCGGTGTCTGGTCTTCTTGTCCGTACTCGTTTAATCCGTAATTCCAGATGGGATCCGGCATGCGGTAAGGCCCGAAGGCATCTATTTTGGTGATCCCGAATTTTCCTCTGGACTGCTCCATCCAGTAGCCGTTGATGGTCTGTCCGTGGTTGACATTGCTGGGCTTCATGGAGAAGTCTGCATAGAATTGAGGAACGTCTTCCCGGGCGCTGGGTTCGATCTGAGGATTTCCGAAAGGGTCGGATTCCCTGGGCAAAGTGATCACAAAGGGCTGGTCCGGAAAGTCAATGGCCACTAAAGCGATGCTGAATCCCCGCTCCGGTTTGAGTGAGGGGTCCGCCCAATTTCGACCAGGTATAGGGTGATAATCATTCCAGGTCATATCATCCTGGTCTTGAACTACCTGGGGGTCTATGGGAGCAAGTGATTTGCTGGTTGGAGTTTTAATATTTTGGCAGGAAGCAGTCATGATAAGGAGAACAGCTGCCATCAGGGTATTAAATAACCAATTATTTTTAAGTTTAAACATAATGGATCCTTTCATTTGAGGGATACTTAAAGAAAATCAATTGTTTCTTATTTTGAACATTTCCTTCTGGAGGCACCTCCGCCGCTTCCGCTGAAAAAGATCATAACTCCCAGGATAAATCCAAAGTTATACCAGTTGCCGCTGTTATAGACTTCATATACATTGACCTTATCACTGAAAAGAGAAATGATAAAGGTGAAAAAAGAAATGAATCCGTGCCACAATCCGGTCCAAAATCCAGCCACTTTACCCTTCTGGTTTTCCGTATCTTCCAAGTTGTTGGGTCCGGCTGCACATGAGACCATAAACAGCAGAGCCATGGTAGTTATGACAAAAAGGGCCACTTTTTGCCGTGATAATAGTCTTTTCCCTAGTTTCTTTGTTTTGAACAACTAGGCCTCCTTAAATGGGATGGAATTTCTCACTTTGTTTGTATTCTAAAATTTAATTAGATAAACGACAAGAAAATTTTTTTTTATTATGACTCAGATGTATCTCTTAAAAAAAAGGTGAATGAGTAAACCGTACCCAATTTATATTTAAAAACTTCTCATATAATTCCCGTTCATGATGCATTTTTTTATAAATTAAAAATATTCTGAAGGTATTTTTTTCTTTTTCAGCCGCAAGTGGATGTTCAAAAGCTCTTCTTGACTCAAAGATGAGATTGAGCTGGAAGGAGTGTCCCGGTCCAGAGTGTATATCTGAACAGTCTTAGGAGATATGAATTTTAATTTTTGTATCCAATCCTTTAAGTTTTGTTCATGATAATTTCCCTGAGCACCCTTACAAAAAAGTGTCTGGATGGTGATGTTTTTAAGTTGGGCTAATCCTTTGAAAATGGAGTGAAGGTCGATTCCTTTTACTGGGCGGTTGTATTTTAAAAACATTCTTTGATGTCCAGTATCCAGTTTCATGATTAGGGCATCCAGCTTGGAGATGGCTTTTTGAATATCTGGGTTTGAAACAGTGGTCGAGTTAGAAAGGATGGCTGTTTTCGAAGCCTGTGATAGATTGTTTCGAAGATGAATCACACCATTGACAATTTCATGGAAATCCGGGTGCAGAGTGGGTTCCCCGTTTCCAGAGAATGTGATGTAAGCTGGTTTGGGATGGAGGGCACTTAAGGTCTTCTCAACAGCGATTAAAATCTCTCCTGTTCCAGGGAAAGGCGGGTTTTTGTTGTGTTTGAGATAATGAAAGTCAGTCCAGCCGTACTGGCAGTACAGGCAGTTGAAATTGCAGTATTTGATGTTGGGGGGCAGGATATTGATGCCTAAAGACCTGCCCAGCCGCCTGGATTGAATGGGCCCGTATATAATATTTTCTTGCAATTTAAGTAACATGATGATGATTTTAGAAAGAGCTTGCTTTTTGGATGGCTTGACCCAATCTTATTATACCTTCTGAGATTTCTTTTTCATCAAGCATGGCGATAGAAAGGCGGAAACATTTATCGCTGGTTGGATGGGGGTAGTAGTATTGGCCCGGAGATACCATAACTCCGTTTTCTTCAAAAATCTGGATTAATTCAGTTTCGTCTTTATGAACATTTTTGATTTGTATCCAGATAAGATATCCACCGGCCGGTTCATTCCAGGAAACATTTTCTTTTGGGAAATAATTTTGCATGGCTGTTATGGCTGTTTGCATGCGTTTGCGAAAGATCCGATGCATACGTTTTATATGCAGGTCATAGTATCCACGCTCACAGAATTCATTAACAGCTGCTTGAAGAACAAAACTTGAGGTCAGGTCTGAGAATCTTTTGAGTGCCACCAGTCTCTGGATGCACTCTTTGTCGGCTGTGATCCAACCGATGCGCAGACCGGGAAACAGCACTTTGGAAAAGGTGCCCAGGTAAATGCAGATGTTTTTTCTGTCCATGGATTTAATGGGCGGAGGGACTCTGCCAAAGTACTTCATTTCTTCTTCAAAGCCGTCTTCAACAATGGGGATATTATGCGCTTCACATAAAGAAAGCAGCTTTTCTCTATGAGATTGAGTGCTTGTGATACCACTAGGATTTTGGAAGTTGGGCATAGTGAAGAGAAAAGAAATGGGTTGAGTTTCCAATGTGTTTTTCAAGTGATTCAGATCCAAACCATGTTTTCTCATGGGGACAACAGCCATCTCAGTTTGGTAATATTTCAGAAGCGGAAGGATAATGGCATAAGTGGGTGATTCAATGGCCACCTTTTTTCCAGTGACTGTGAGCAGTTTTAACAGCAGCTCAATGCCGTTCTGAGACCCATTGGTGATGAGAATTTCATCAGAATCAGCCAAAATTCCATGCATTTGCAGCCGTTTGGCTATGGTTTCTCTTAAGGGTTTGTAACCCATATATTCACCATATCCCAGAACATTGGAGCCTTGCTTCAGCATGATTTGACTCAAGCATCTCCTAAAGTCATCAGCAGGAAAAAGCCGAGGATCTATATCCAATTGAGCCATATTAATGATATCTTCGGTTGGAGAAACTGATTTTTCTGGATTGAATTTCAAATAATCTTGGTAAATATGCTGGCTGGATAAGGTGGTCACTTGGTTCCATGGGAGAGAGCTTTGTTCCATTTTTAGTTCTGGAGTGGCGATTTTCTGTCGTTTTCTTATTTGTGAATAAGATCCAGGTCGACTCTCAATATATCCCTGTGCCCATAATTCCTGGTAAGCTTTATAAACCGTAGAGCGATTCACTCCTAATTTTTCAGCCATCTGACGTGTAGATGGGAGTTTAGTTCCTGGTTTTAAAACATCCTGGGATACCTTTTCTTTTATTTGGTTTATGATTTGAGTGTACAAAGGTTTTGGATTTTTTCGGTCAAGCTGTAGCAACAGCATTTTTTTCTCCTGTTATAGAGTTTTAGGTCAAAGATAGTGCAAAATTGTATGTTTTACAACTACCAATTTTAATTAAAATTGAACCAGCCAATTATTTGGAATTTTGCTGTTCTCGAACTCGGGATACACATAAATAGGAATGCCTGTCAACCTGAAATCTGGAAATAAATTAGG
>DASRVI010000341.1:0-3680 GCA_035655135.1 Acidobacteriota bacterium
CATTAGAGAAATACCTGAACCGCTATGAAAGAAAAGTTAGACAAGCTGTCAAACATCCTCGATATCCCAAACCAAGACCCTGAAGACGCCCGCCGCCAGTTAGAACAAGCCAAACCAGCCGGGGTACTGAAAAAACCGATTTCTGAACATGAATTGAGAAGTCTCGTGAAAAAAGTGTTTCAGTGAAAGCAAAAGATAGAAAAAGATTGGGATGGGGAATTTTTTTTGTGGTTTTCCTTTGTTCTTTTCTTTCTGCTCAGTCAAAGTGGAAGAATAAACAGGTCTCTGCCCAGAAAACAGACATCCCCATAAAAGTCAATGGTTTTTTAGACGAGAGAGCTTGGGACGAAGCCACTCAAGCCACAAATTTCATCCAATTTGAGCCGGAGAAAGGCCGGCCGGCTTCAGAACGCACTGAAGTCAGAGTGCTTTTTGATGACCGCTTCATCTATTTTGGTTTTTGGTGTTATGACTTAGAACCAAATAAAATCGCAGCCCGGATAACCAAAAGAGACATGGACCTCCGTGCAGACGATTCTGTATATGTGCTGCTGGATACCTTCCACGACCAGAGAACCTGTTATTTTGTCTGCACCAACCTCCTGGGGACCCAATGGGACGGACGCATCACAGAAAACGGCCGCACCATTGACAATACCTGGGATGGCATATGGAAGTCTGCAGCCCAGAGAACTGATTTTGGCTGGACTGCTGAGTTTGGTGTGGAGCTGAGCAGCCTTAAGTATGAACCCGGAGAGGGAAAAATGTGGGGATTGAATGCGGGCCGGGGGATCCCCAGAAAACTGGAGTTCAGCTTCTGGACAGGCCCCATGGAGTCAGCTTACAAGGTTTCACAGTTCGGGGACCTTGCAGGGCTGGACCTTAAGAAGGCTTCCAAGAAGATCCAGGTCATCCCTCACATCATCTCCAGAGCCCAACAAGGAGAAAAGACCACTGCTGAAGTGGGATTGGACACCCGCTATGCGTTTTCTCAAGCTGTCTCTGGGAATCTGACTATCAATCCTGACTTTGCCACAGTTGAGGCTGACCAGGAAGTCATCAATCTCACCCGCTTTGAGACCTATCTTCCTGAGAAAAGGAACTTTTTTCTGGAAGGTAGCGAGATTTATCAGCAGCGCATCCGGCTGTTTTATTCACGGAGAATCTCTGATATCTACGGCGGGACCAAAGTCTATGGAAAAATCAAAGGTTATGAATTTCAGGGATTGACTGCCCAAACCGTTAAAAATAAGGAGACGGGAGAGGGCTCTGCCAATTTTTCTGTGTTCCGTTTGAAAAAAGATGTGATGAAATCATCCAATATCGGATTCACAGCCGCCAATAAATTGATAAACGGCAAAAATTGGGGAACCGCTGGAGTGGACACAGCCCTTTATTTTTCTGACACCTTCAAATTTACCGGTCAATTGGCTGCAAGCTATGGTGACAAAAACACAGATAATATTGCTTTTTTTCTGCGCCCCAGCTATGACTCTTCCACTTTTCATATTCATCTCCGTTACACTAATTTGGGGAGAAACTTTGCTGATAACGCCAATAGGGTGGGGTTTATCCGGGATGACAACCGGAGAGAACTGGATTCAGCTGTGCGCAAAATCTTTTTCCCCAGAAAGTGGGGGTTTGAACGCATTGAGTATGATTCCAATTACAATATTTATTGGGCCCTGGGCGGAACGCTGCGAAGCTGGAAAATAGATCAGGAAGTAAAATTTGATTTAAAGAACAAATTTTCCCTTGAATTGGAACACCATGAAGAGTACAAGCTCTATGAAAAGGAATTCAGGAACCGTCATAGCGTGTTGGAGCTGGGATACAACACCAGAGAATGGCAGCACGCAACTTTTGGCTACAGCTTTGGCCGTAATTTTAACCGGGATTTTCAAATGTTGGAGGGAAATGTTAATTTTAAACTGACCCCGTCTTTTTCCACTTCTTATGGATTAGAACGGGTGCTTTTTGATCCGGATCCCAAAAACGACAGCACTTGGATCCATGTGCTGAGGGCTACCAATTATTTTACCAATGACCTGTTTTTAAAGCTCTTCTATCAGATCAACACTGTGATTGACAAGAGGAATATCCAGGTCCTTTTTGTCTACCGGCTTCAGCCGCCTTTTGGCTCCATACAGATCGCCTATCAAAAAGGAACCGGTGAATTTGGGGAAAGAGGAACTCAGGACCACACTCTGTTCCTCAAATTCGCTTATATGTTCTAACTCCAGCTTTTTTTCTTTCACTCCCGATCCTAAAAATCCTTGTTTTTCTCATTGCTTTCAGTAAAAAAAGGGAACAAAAACTTGTTAAGTTTACCTCTATTCCCATATAATACAGACTCAAATCTCAAGAAAAGTACAGCATGAAAAAAGGCATCCAGAAAATCTACAAGGAAGTAGCTCCCACTTATGAGCTGGTCAATCATGTGCTCACATTGGGTCTGGATATCCTTTGGAGAAAGCGCGCTGCCCGAAAAGCTGCCGGGACAAGGATTTCCAACAAAATGGACGGCGCCAGCAAATCCGGCAGACTCTACATATTAGATGTGTGCAGCGGCACCGGGGAATTGGCGCAGAATATGGCTGGCTTGTTAGGACCGGAAGCAGAGCTCTATGTGGTGGATGGAAGTCTTCATATGATTCGTCTTGCTCAGAGCAAAAAGCATATGCACAGAGTCAAATTCACACTGGCTGATGCCGGTGAGCTTCCTTTCCCAGATAATTCCTTTGACCTTGTCACCATCTCTTTTTCAACCCGGAATCTCAACCCCAATCCTCAAGCCATGCTTTCTTACCTCAAAGAATTCCTCCGTATCTTGAAGCCGGAAGGTAGTTTTATGAATCTGGAAACCAGCCAGCCTCCTCTGGGGATCATACGAAAGCTTTATCATTTTTACATACGGTGGGTGGTAAAACCTATAGGGTATAAAATTTCAGGTTCCAAAGCCGGGTACAATTATCTCTCTCACACCATGCCCCGCTTCTATGAGGCTCCTGAATTTTCTAGGCTTTGTCTGAAGGCTGGATTTTCAACGGTCCAGCACCGGCTGCTTTTTCTTGGAGTGGCCGCCCTGCACACAGCCCAAAAATAGGAGATCCGGTATAGGTTATGTTTTTAGCCACTCTTTCTTCTGTTTAGACCAGACCACTTGATGCTTTTCAAGCATATAATAGGCCAACCGTCTTTCTTCAGTTTTTTTAAAAATTTTTTTGGGTTTGATTTCTTTGGGATAACCCCCATCCCCGCTTCTATCTCCTAGAAAAGAAGATAACGATTTTTGGGTCGGAATTAGCTTTTTTATAAGATTTTTCAGCTGCTTTTTAGAAGGAAGCCAGGTGCATTCCTTGGTATTGATTTTTTTATCGAAAAGGCTTTGTTCTGTGCAGTAGAAAGAGCCATCACCAATATTTACGTCCACTGTGCTGATCCCTATATCAGGGTGATAGAAGAAATCTCCTTTATCAAAGACATGATTTTTTCCCAGGATATCTTTTGCCTTTTGGCACATATCCAAGTAAAGTTCTAAGGAATTTGGAATTTCATTTTTGGGATATCTTTTAAGCACCATTCCCTCCAACTTTTGTTCATTTGCTGACTTTTGAAAACTAATTATAACTCAGGACACAAAAAAATCAAAGAAAAAATTAGTAGCACGATAATTGAAT
>DASRVI010000342.1:0-7430 GCA_035655135.1 Acidobacteriota bacterium
TGAGGAAATCCCATTTCTATGGCTTTAACCATTCCCCCCATATCATCAATTTTTTTTATGTAATCTTCAGCTTCTTCCTCCATCTCATTGGTTAATCTCTCGATAAAATAAGACCCGCCTACTGGGTCAATGGTATTGGTCACTCCGCTTTCATGAGCAATGATCTGCTGAGTCCTCAGAGCAATGGTCACAGCTTCTTCAGAAGGAAGAGCATAAGTCTCATCCAGAGAATTGGTGTGGAGGGATTGAGTCCCTCCTATCACAGCGGCAAGAGCCTGAATCGCCACCCTGACCACATTGTTGTAAGGCTGCTGAGCCATTAGGGACACACCAGAAGTTTGGGTATGAAACCTGAGAAGCCAAGAACGCTTATTTTTAGCTCCAAACCTCTCCTTCATTATTTTGGCCCACAGCCTTCTCGCAGCCCTAAACTTAGCTATTTCTTCAAAAAAATCATTATGAGAATTGAAAAAGAAAGAAAGTCTTGGAGCAAAATCATCGATCTCTAATCCTCTCTTTAAAGCCCATTCAACATACTCAATTCCATCCCTTATGGTGAAGGCTAATTCCTGCACTGCCGTGGAACCTGCCTCTCTTATGTGATATCCAGAGATAGAAATGGTGTTCCATCTGGGGACTTTCTTTGAACCATATTCGAAGGTATCTATGATCAATCTCATGGAAGGTTCCGGAGGAAAAACAAATGTCTTCTGGGCAATGTATTCTTTCAGCATATCATTTTGAATGGTTCCTGATATCACCTCAGAAGGAACTCCCTGCTTTTCTGCCACAGCAATATACATGGCCCATAGAACAGCAGCAGGAGGATTGATAGTCATAGAGGTGGTGATTTTATCAAGAGGAATTCCATCAAAAAGAATCTCCATGTCAGCCAGAGAGTCAATGGCCACTCCACATTTTCCTATCTCTCCGACAGCAAGAGGATGATCAGAATCCATTCCCATAAGGGTGGGGAGATGAAAAGCAACGCTCAACCCGGTTTGGCCCTGTTTTAAAAGATATTTGTATCTCTTATTGGTATCTTCAGCACTTCCAAATCCTGAAAATTGGCGCATGGTCCAAAGTCTGCCGTGATACATAGTGGGATGAATTCCCCGAGTGTAGGGATATTCTCCTGGAAAAGAAAGGTCCTTTTTGTAGCCGAAATCCTCCAAGTCTTCCGGAATATAAAGTTCCTTTATCTTTTTGCCAGAGATGGTAGTTAGAGTTTTTTCCCCAGCCTTTGTTTTTTTCAATCCTTCTAAATATTTATCTTTTTTCCACTTCTCATAATCTTTCTTCAATTGAACCATCTCCTTTTAATATCCAACATCTTATAATTCAGGTTATTTAAATTATCAAAATTAAAACAAATTCTCAACTACAGAGAACCGCACCTCCATTCACATTTAATACCTCACCCGTGATATGCTTTGCATATTCAGATATAAGAAAAAGCACAGGGCCTGCAATGTCTTCGGGCAGAGAGATCCTTTTCAAGGGAATGCTTTCCTTGATTTTATTTTTGTAATCTTTATCTTTGAACACATCTGAACACATATCTGTATCCACCCACCCCGGAGCCACACAATTCACTCTTATTTTATAGGGAGCCAGTTCAACCGCAAGAGACTTGGTTAAAGAGACCAAAGCCCCTTTGCTGGAAGCATAATGGGAATGAAACGCCTCTCCCCTGACCGCTGCTGTAGAGGATATATTGACAATGCATCCTTGATGCGCTTTCTTCATAATAGGGACCACAGAATTGGTGACAAAAAAAACACCATCTAAATTTATTCTTATGGTTTCTTCCCAAATCCGATAGTCCATTTGCCCCATTTCTCCATAAGTCCAAATTCCTGCATTATTGATTAATATGTCTAGTTTTCCCCAACTGTCTCTAATTTGACCGACCATTGATTCTGCCTGTTCTCTTTGAGAAAGATCAGCCTTAAATATCAGGCACTTTGTTGGTCCTTGTTCTATTCTTGACTTAACTTCAAGGGCTGCTTCCTTATTTTGAGCATAATTAATAGCCACATCAGCGCCCGCTTCAGCCAGCATCAAAGCGCAGGCTCTTCCTATACCTCTTGAACCTCCTGTGACCAGAGCTTTCTGTCCAGTTAATCGAAACATAAGATCTCCTTATCCTGAAATATTCATAAAAGAATAACCATACTTTCATTATTCTTTCATTTGACTATATCCCTTTCATACTCCAAATTAGATCTCTCCATTTTATCAAATTGAAGATATCTGTAAATCTCTTCTTGATAGGGATTTATTTTCTTTGAGAATACTGAAAAATATTTCTCTGAACTTGGCAGCTTTCCCTCGAGAGCCGTGACAGCAGCCAACTCTGCAGAACCCAGGTAAACCCGCGTGTCATCTCCCATCCGGTTGTCAAAGTTACGGGTAGAGGTTGATAAAACCGTTGATTTAGGACGCACACGAGCTTGGTTCCCCATGCATAAGGAACATCCTGGAAGCTCAGTTCGAGCTCCCACACTTGAATACAGAGAATAATATCCTTCTTTCTTTAATTGGGCTCTATCCATCTTGGTGGGGGGGGTCAACCAAACTCTAGTTTTGAGATAGTCTTCTCCTTCAAATACTTTTCCTGCCGCTCTAAAATGTCCTATATTGGTCATGCAGGACCCGATAAAAACTTCATCGATTGAGTCCCCAGCTACTTCAGAGAGGAGCTTCACATCATCCGGGTCATTGGGGCATGCCAGAATAGGTTCTGTGATTTCATCTAAATTAATTTCCATCACCTCTGCATACTGGGCATTGGAATCTCTTTTTAATAAAACAGGATTGTCCAGCCACTTCTGACAGTCTTGGATACGCTGTCTTAAAGCATCAGGGTCCTGATACCCGTCTTCAATCATTCTCTCCATCAAAGCTATATTACTTCTTATATACTCCTCAACTTTTTTCTCGCTCAAAGCAATAGTTCCCCCAGCTGCGGAACGCTCAGCAGTGGCATCTGTGAGTTCAAATCCCTGTTCCACAGTAATCTCAGGGAGGCCTTCCGTTTCTATGATTCTGCCATTAAAAATATTTTTCTTTCCTTCTTTTTCAACCGTGAGCAGTCCTTTTTTTATGGCAAAATAAGGAATCGAATTCACCACATCTCTCAAAGTGATGCCCGGTTTCAATTTCCCGGAAAATTTAACCAGCACAGACTCAGGCATATCCAGAGGCATAAAACCTAAAGTTCCCGCAAAAGCCACCAATCCCGAACCTGCAGGGAAACTAAGGCCTAAGGGAAATCGGGTATGGGAGTCTCCACCAGTGCCCATGGTATCAGGAACAAGAAGACGGTTAATCCATGAATGGATGATGCCATCCCCGGGTCTGATGGCAAGCCCTTTTCTCTCAGTGACAAATTTTGACAGCGATTCATGCATGTCCACGTCAGCAGATTTTGGATAAGCCGCAGTGTGGCAAAATGTCTGCAGAAAAAGCCCGGATTGAAATTCCATGCAAGCCAGTTCTTTTAACTCATCAGCGGTCATAGGACCTGTGGTATCCTGCGATCCAACCATGGTCATCTTGGGCTCAACTGATGAATCGGGAAGCACGCCTTCAGTTCCACAAGCTTTACCCACTATTTTCTGCGCCAGTGAAAAACCCTGACCTTTTTTAGGGACCGGATTATCATGGGTCAAGAATACTTTTGAGGCTGACAATCCAAGGACCTTTCTAGCCTTATTGGTTAAAGAACGTCCAATAATCAGAAAAACTCTTCCTCCTGCCCTGTATTCATCTCTAAGCGTTATAGGTTTTATCTTAAAATCAGTGATTTTTTTATCCTTTTCATCAAGCATCTCCCCTGCTTCTGTATCAAGGGTGATGACCTGTCCTCTTTTTATTTTTGATACATCACACAGGAGAGGAAGACCGCCCGAATCTTCCACTGTATTGAAAAATATAGGAGCGATCAGTCCACCCAGGACAATACCTTCCCTCCTTTTATTCGGAACATAGGGAATGTCTTGTCCTATATGCCATAAAAGAGAGTTAGCTGCTGACTTTCGGGATGACCCGGTCCCCACCACATCTCCAACAAAAGCGACTCGATGTCCTTCTTCTCTGAACTTTTTTATGGTTTCAATGCCATCTGGAAATCGAGTCTCTCCCATGGAAAGCGCGTGAAGCGGAATATCTGGTCGGCTCCAGGCATGTTTGGCAGGAGAAAGATCATCAGTATTGATCTCTCCATCCACTTTATAGACTTTTAAGGTTATTCTTTTGGGAAATACAGGTTTTGATTTAAACCATTCTCCCTCTGCCCATGAATTAAGGACTTCTTGGGCTAACTTATTGCTTTTCGCCAAGTCCACAATCTCATCAAAAGAATTATATATTAAAATAGTTTTTTTAAGAGCCTGAGCTGCCTCAAGCGCGAGCTGATCCTGCTCAAGAAGAGATATCAGCGGCCTAATATTATAACCGCCCAGCATAGTGCCTAATAAAAATATGGCCTTTTTTTCATCAATGACAGGGGAAGATAATTTACCCTGAGCAATTTTACCCAACCATTCTGCCTTGACTTCAGCCGACGGATCCACACCCGGGGCAACCCTCATTGATAAAAGATCAAAAAGGATATCTCCTTTCCCTTCTGGAGGACTTTCCAATTTCTCGCATACCTCCTTGACCTGCTGCGGATTCAAAGGAAGAGGAGGGATTCCTAATTTTTTTCTCTCTTTTTCATGCTCAAAATATGATTCTAACATGTTTTATAACTCCTGAATATTTTTTTTATATGATACATATCGACCTTTATGAATAATCCAGGTTGATCTAAAAATGATGATATAATAGAAAAAATAAAAGTTCAAATTTTGTTCAAACTCAGTTCAATTAAAATTTTTATTTGATTTATTTGATTTTGCTTTGAAAAAATTATAATATTTTATCTAATCATAATATTTCAGAAATATTTTATTAATTGGAGGAATGAACATGGATAATGACACCCTTGAGAAGGCCAAGGGTTATTTCGGCCAAATCGTAGAGGAACAGCTTCAAAGAGTTGAGGAAATGAAGAAACCTCAAGAATGGATTGACTATGAGAAAACAAAACCCATTATCATCGGTATTATAGGAGGAGACGGAATAGGACCTTACATTGCTGAAGAATCAAGAAAAATTCTGGAATTCCTGCTTAAAGAAGAGATCGACAGCGGAAAAGTGGAAATCAGAAATATTGAGGGTCTCACCATAGAAAATCGAGCGAGGCAGATGAAATCAATTCCTGATGATGTGTTGGCAGATATTAAAAAATGCCATGTGACTCTTAAAGGCCCAACCACCACCCCAAGAAAAGGAGATGAATGGCCTAACATTGAAAGCTGCAATGTTTCCATGAGACGTTATCTTGATCTTTTTGCTAATGTCAGACCGGTTAAGGTTCCTAAACAAGGTATTGATTGGATGTTTTTTCGAGAAAATACAGAAGGAGCCTATATAATGGGAAGCAAAGGCATCGATGTCACCGATGACTTAGCCATAGACTTTAAAGTCATCACTTCCCAAGGAGCAGAGAGAATCATAAGACTTGCTTTTGAATACGCAAAGAAAAACAACATAAACAAAGTCACCCTTGTGACCAAAGCCAATGTGATCAAAACTTCAGATGGAAAATTCCTGGATGTTGGATATAAAATCGCCAAAGAATATCCTGAAATAGAATGCGATGATTGGTATATTGATATCATGACAGCTAAATTGGTGGATCCCAAACGAAGAACTCAATTTAAAGTGCTGGTTCTTCCCAATTTATACGGAGATATTCTCACTGATGAAGCTGCTGAATTTCAAGGAGGCGTGGGAACAGCTGGAAGTGCGAATATTGGAAAAAGATACGCTATGTTTGAAGCCATACACGGCTCTGCTCCCAGAATGGTCAGAGAAGGAAGAGCTAAATATGCTGATCCATGCAGTATGATCAGAGCCGCTGCCATGTTGATCGATCACATAGGTTACTCGCATCGAGCCAAAAATTTAGAAATGGCTTTAGATGTATGTGGAAATTACGAAAAAAAATATGTCATGACTGGCCGCGACACAGGATGCACTGGATCTGAATACGCTCAATACTTAATGGAGACCATGCAGGATCCTAACCTCAAAGAGAAATGGGAAAACTATAGAAAAGAAGAAATTTCGAAGAATAAAGAATAAATAAAAATTAATACATGAGGGGTTTTCCCCTCCTGATAGAACTTTCTCGTCAAAGAGAAAATAATATTTATAATCATACGTAAAGGAGGCATCAAATGAAAAAAAAGGTAAGTGTTATTGGCGCAGGGCATGTCGGTGAAGTTACCGCATTTAAAATTGCTGAAAAAGAATTAGCAGAAGAGGTGGTTCTGCTCGATATTATTGAAGACATGCCAATAGGAAAAGGACTGGACATGAGAGAAGGAGGTCCAGTTGGTAAATATGATACAAAAATATTCGGAACAAATTCATACCAAGATACAGCTGATTCAGACATTGTTGTCATCACTGCAGGAAAACCTAGAAAGCCTGGTATGAGTAGAGATGAACTTGTGGATGCAAATTTTAATATCGTCAAACCTGTCACTGAAAACGTGGTGAAATACTCACCCAATGCCATACTCATCGTGGTTTCCAATCCCCTTGATGCCATGGCTTACACCGCACTCAAGGTCAGTGGTTTTCCAAAAAATCGGGTTGTGGGGATGGCTGGTATTCTTGATACCACTCGCTATAGAACCTTTATCGCTATGGAAACAAATGTATCTGTGGAAAGCATCCAAGCTCTTGTTTTGGGAGGCCATGGAGACACAATGGTTCCCATTGTCCGGTACACCACTCTTTCAGGTATTCCTGTTTCTCACTTTATCTCCAAAGAAAGACTGGACGAGATCGTCCAAAGAACTGCTGGAGGAGGCGGAGAAATAGTCAAATACCTCAAAACTGGAAGCGCTTATTATGCCCCTGCTCAGGCTATTACTGAAATGGTTGAATCCATGGTTAAGAATAAAAACAAAATTCTTCCTTGTGCCGCTTATTTAGAAGGAGAATATGGAATCAACGGAATCTATTTTGGAGTTCCTGTAAAACTCGGCTCCAACGGAGTGGAAGATATTATAGAGATTGAACTCACCAATGAAGAAAAAGAAGCTATCAAAAAATCTGAGACTGCGGTGCGGAATGTGATCAATATTTTAAAATTATAAAAATGGCAGAACATCATATAAAAACTCCTGTTTCTGATAAGACCATTGAAAAATTACGCGCGGGTGATCAGGTCTTTATCACAGGCGATTTGTACACAGGAAGAGATTCGGCACACAAAAATCTTATTGACCTGGTTGAAAAAGGAGAAGACCTTCCCATTGATATAAAAGGACAGTTTATTTATTATGTGGGTCCCACCCCGGCCC
>DASRVI010000343.1:0-9518 GCA_035655135.1 Acidobacteriota bacterium
CTCATAGTGGATGCCTCACCCCATACCCCTCTCCCATTATTAAACAATATATAACGGAATTAGAGATGTTTATCATTGTCATTGAGAATTTGAGTTATGTTTTTTATTGATATAAAATCTTGTTGAATAATCCAATGACTGAAGCAAAGCCATTTGAAAAACGGAAATTAATCATAGGAGTTATGGCTGGAAAGCCAGAATTTTTTCTAAGTGCTGAGAAGGAAGTGCAGCGCTTATTTGGTCCTATTGATTTAAAAAGTGAGGTGTTTGAGTTCACTTATTCAGATTATTATTCAAAACAGATGGGCGGGGCTTCCCTGAGCAGAAAATTTTTAAGTTTTGAAAAATTGATCAATCCTGAAAAATTGAGTGAAATAAAAATAAACACCAACCAGCTCGAAGAAAAAATAAGAAAAAAATTCCACAGAGACCATCGCATAGTGAATTTAGATCCTGGGATCGTGAACTCTTCCTCTTTAATTATGGCGACAGTCAAAGACTTTGCTCACAGGATTCCTTTAAGTCAGGGAATATACGGTCATTTAGAACTATTGTTTGGTAAAGATGAAATAAGAACCATTAATTGGACTTATCCAGATTTTAGAGAGAAGACCTACCACTCGTTTTTCCTAAAGGTAAGAAAAAAATACCTTAAACAGATAAAATAAACATCAATCTTCTGAACCCGAGGATATTTTTCTGAGATTATCGATGATTTCTGGAAGTTCTTTGAGAACAGTTTTGATGTCTTCTTCTGTGTTGAATCTTCCAATAGAAAATCTAATAGAGGAACGGGCTTGTTCCGGACTAAGCCCTATGGCGTTGAGAACATGAGAGACCTCATCAGAGTCTTCACTACAGGCAGAACCTGTTGAAACATAGATTCCTTTGGTAGCCAAAGCCAAGAGAACCGCTTCTGCCTCCAGTCTAAGAAAAGAAAAATTCAATGTTGTCTTAATCCGTTCTTCTTCAGGACCATTAAACTTAATATCAGGGACGCTGGACTCTATTCCTTTTTTGAGCTGATCAGCAAGCTTGTAAAGTCTTTTTTTGTCCTTTTTTAACCTCTCAGTGGCTATTTTTCCTGCTTCTCCAAATCCCACAATCCCAGCTGTGTTTTCGGTCCCTGCTCTCATTTTTCCTTCTTGATGGCCTCCATGGATGAGAGGGAGGAGGGGAGTCCCTTTTTTAACAAATAAAGCTCCCACTCCTTTGGGACCATAAATTTTATGACCTGATATGGATAAAAGATCAACACCTAACTTATGAACATCAAATTTTATTTTTCCAAATGTCTGAACCGCGTCTGTGTGCACTAATGCTTCTTTGTTTTTGGCAATCCGGACAATATCCCCAATAGGCTGAAGAGCGCCAATTTCATTATTTGCATGCATGATGGAAACAAGGGCTGTCTTTGAAGTCACTTTTTCTCGGAGTCTGTCCAAGTCAATCATGCCGTATTTATCAACAGAAACAAAAGAGACCTTTTTCCCCAATCTTTTCAGATAATTGGCTGTTTCTATAACGGCAGGATGCTCAATAGCAGAAGTGACAAATTCATCTTTTTCAGGAAGAGCTTCCATAACTCCTCTAATGGCAAAATTATCTGATTCTGTTCCGGAAGCGGTGAAAATGATTTCACTTCTATCTGCTCCGAGTCCGTCAGCTATGTTTTCCCGAGCCTGATTTATGGATTCTTTAGCTTCTCTTCCTATAGGGTAAAGAGAAGAAGGATTCCCGAAATGGTGTTTCAGAAACAAAGACATCTTTTGATACACCTGAGGATCGATTTGAGTGGTGGCATTGTTGTCAAGATAAATCATCGGACTATTAATTCTTACAAATATTTTTCCTTAAGTATTTTAACCACTTCCAATCCCGCTCTTCTCTGTCCTTCGGCACAGGCCGCGCCTATATGGGGAGTCGCAAGAACATTGGGATGATCAATGAGATCGAATTCCTCCGGGGGTTCTACCTCACACACATCCATGGCCGCGGTTTTGACTTTTCCTTCATTGAGTGCTTTTAAAAGAGCTTTCTCATCCACCACTCCTCCTCGAGCTGCATTGACGATCACCACTCCATCTTTCATTTTCGAGAACTCTTCATCGCTTATGATATGTTTGGTGTCTTTTGTTAAAGGCAGGTGGAGAGAGATGATATCCGCCCGTTTGAAAAGTTCATGTAAGGAGACTTGTTCGATATCAAGGTCAGTTTTGACTTCAATGACATCATACACAAGGACCTTCATTCCAAAAGCAATGGCTCTTTGGGCAACAGCCAGTCCTATTCGTCCACTCCCGATAATCCCCAATGTTTTTCCATATAGTTCACTTCCTTTTAATTTCTTTTTCTCCCATTTGTGTTGTTTCATGGATAAATTTCCTCTGCCGTGCTGCCGCACCGCTCCTAACATCAGTCCAAATGTATGCTCAGCCACAGAAATAGTGGTGGCTGTAGGTGTATTCCTCACCTCAATCCCTTTTTTTTCAGCTGCATCAAGGTCGATGTTATCCAGCCCTATCCCAGCTCGGATGATAAGCTCTAAGTTTGAAGCAGCCTCAACAACGTTTTTAGTTATTTTGGTGGCACTTCTAACCACAGCTGCATTGTAATCAGGCATTGTTTTTATCAGTTCAGATTCGTCCATTCCTGTTTTTACCGTAACATCTAAATCAGATAAAGACTTAAGCTCTTCCAGAGCATCAGGGTGTAAAGCATCACATATTAATACTTTTTTCATTATAAATCCTCCTTTAAGGTCTTTTCAGCAGCTCTGATTGACTCTCCCAGTTTAAAATCGTATCCAAGTTCAGAGAGAGTCATCTCAAGTGCTGATAAAGCAATGATAATATCAAACCGACTCATATATCCTAAATGAGAAATCCTAAAAAACTCACCTTTGTGAGGGGCCTGAGAACCCGCTATATAAACACCATATTTATTATGCATGATTTCTATCAGTTTAAGCCCGTCTATTCCCTCAGGTATTTTAACAGCTGTTAATATATTGCCTGGATTTTCAGCTAAAAGTTCCAGACCCAAAGCTTTAATTCCTGCCCGGGTGGCTCTCCCGAGCAAGCTGTGATGTTCTATGAGATCATTTAATCCTATGTCTCTAATGATTTCCAGGGCTTTTTGTTGCTGAACAATCAAAGAAATTCCAGGAGAATAAGGAGTGGTCTTTTTCTCCAAGCTCTGTTTAGCGCTCTTGGCATCAAAATAAAATTTAGGAAGTGAAGATTCTTCAACAAAACCCCAAGCTTTCTGGCTGAAAGCTATATATGAAAGTCCAGGAGGGACCATAAAAACTTTTTGTGAGCCGGCAATCAAAACATCTATATTCCATTCATCCATAGGGCATGGAGCCGCACCTAATCCTGAAATTCCATCCACCACAAGCAGGATTTCCTTATCTTTAAGCACTTCACTGTATCCTTTTATGTCATAAACAGCTCCTGTTGATGTCTCAGAAAGAGTAGAAAAAACAGCTTTAATATCAGGACTGTTAGAAAGATCCGCTCTGAGTTTATTTTTAGGATAGTCTTTTCCCCATTTGATTTTAATGTCTTTTGCTTTCAAGCCATATTCCCTGCATAGGCAAGCCCATCTGTTTCCAAATTTACCGCCATTGATAACCAAAACTTCATCGCCAGGAGAAAGAGTATTCACCACAGCAGCTTCCATAGCCCCTGTGCCAGAGGAAGTCAAAACAAATACATCTTGTTTGGTTTGAAACACGTATTGAAGGCCTTGAACAACTTCCATAAATATTTTAGAAAATTCAGGTGTCCTGTGATGGATCAAAGGCTGAGCTGCGGCAGAAAGGACCATCTCAGGAATGGGTGTTGGGCCAGGGGATATAAGATATTTTTTCTTAATCATCTGCAGTTATTTATTATATTCATTTTTATGAATGAGGTAAATATATTTATCCGGATCAATTCCTTTAATTTTCTTAATGCAACTCGAATATCTAAATTTACAGATTTTCTTGACATGTTCCTTTGATATGATTAATTTTTTAGCCATGTCTATTTTCTTTTATCTGGGAGAGGTTGTCTTTGCTGTGGTCCTTCTGGGATTATTAGCCTTCAATGTATTCAGTGCTGTTGAAAAAGAAAAGCGTGCTTTCCTGAGAAGTTTTTACGTTATCTTAGGTGTGTTATTTCTCAATGCCTTTATATTACTGCTGCCTTCCATAATCAAAAATATCATTCTGGGAGCTTTTTTTCTGTTATTTATCCTTGTGTTAATATTTATTCTTTTTTCTCCCAAACCAAATAAAAGCATAGAAATAACAGGGAAACAGAGGAAAATAGATGAACGGGATATTATCTTTTCACGATTTGACCTCAAACAGGGATCTCATATTTATCATGAGTATTACAAAAGAAAAAAAGAATATAAAAATACAGACGATCGGATCAGAAATAATCCGGATATACTCACCTCTTATCATATGGCCAGAGATAGAATAAATTTTTCTTTGGCTGATTCTGAGTTTGATTTTCTGGAATATCTGCTGAACCGAACAAAGGCTGACATTTCCAGTAAAAAAATGAATATGGAAAAGCCAAAGAACACCCGCCTTGTAAAAAATGTCTTGAAGTATCTAGGGGCTGATATTTCCGGTATCTGTGAACTGGATCAATCTTATGTTTACTCTCATGTGGGAAGAGGGCCTAATGCCTACGGATCGACTATAGAATGCAAGCATAAATACGCTATTGTGTTCGCCATAAAAATGAACTTTGAAATCATTTCCATGTCTCCAAAGCCTCCTGTCATTGTTGAAACCGCTCATAAGTATGTCAAAGCAGCTAACATATCGATCATCACAGCCAACTTCATTCGAAAACTAGGACATCCTGCGAGAGCTCACTTCGCAGGAAGCGATTATAAAGCCATGGTTCCTCCGTTGGCCTATAAAGCCGGCCTTGGGGAAATTGGAAGATTAGGGATTTTGATTACAGAAGATTATGGACCCAGAGTGAGGCTGGGGCTCATCACCACTGATCTGCCTCTCGATGTAGATAAACCCAGAGTCTTCGGTGTTCAAAGTTTTTGTGAAACATGTAAGAAATGTGCTTTGAACTGTCCCTCCCATGCTATCCCTCTTGGAGAAAAAAAAGAAGAAAACGGTTCTTTTAGATGGATCATCAACAGAGAAGCTTGTTATGAATTTTGGAGAAAATGTGGGACAGACTGTGCCAAGTGCATTTATGTCTGTCCTTACAGCAAACCAAATAATTTAATGCATAATATAATTAGATTCGCTAACTCAAAATCCATGGGAGTACAAAAGCTGTGTTTAAAAGGAGATGATTTTTTATACGGAACTCACCCCAAAGAAAAAAAATCTCTTGATTGGACAAAATAATAATTATTTTAGATACTAACCTGGATTATTCACAAGTCGAGGTTGCGAGCTTAGTGAAATTCAGGTTCTGAACGGAGCACAAGCCATATCTGAATTTCATATCGGCTTGCCTTAATAGTAAAAAAATGGCGATTAAGATAAAAAATACAAACAGAAAAAATGTTCAAAACATTGTTCTTGAAAAAAGCTTGTAAATCGCTGAGAATAAATGAATAATAAAAACATCGCCATTTTTTTATGAATAGTTCAGGCTAATATAGTCAATAAAATAAACAGAAAAAAGGAGAATGGAAATGGGGAAAAGCCGAAGGCAATTCATTAGAGAAATTGGATTAGGTGTTGGTTCTATTGGAATGTTTGGACTTTTAAGTAAAAATGCCCACGCAGGACTCAAATCAAAACTAAATGAAGTCAAAGGTCTTCCCGCTAAAAAAATAGCCCAGGATGAGGACTTCTGGTTCTATGTCCAGCAAGCCTTTAATATCGATAGAAGTCTCATAAATTTTAACAACGGAGGGGTTCATCCAGCTCCTAAAATAGTCATCGATGCTGTCAAAAGATATATGGATTTCTCAAACGGAGCCCCAGCTCATAATTCCTGGCGTTTCCTGCGTCCCAGAAAAGAACTTATCCGAAAAAGGTTGGCTGATACATTCGGGTGTTCTCCTGAAGAAATAGCCATCACTAGGAATGTCACAGAATCCATGCAGATCGCTTTATTGGGATTAGAATTAGAACCAGGGGATGAAATTTTAACCACCACCCATGACTATCCCTCCATGAAAAACGCTCTTTATCAACGACAAAAAAGAGAAGGGATAAGAGTCAAAACATTTTCATTTCCTTATCCTCCCAAGAACTTAAAAGTCCTGACTGATCTATTTGAAAAAAATATCACCCCAAAAACAAAACTAATCTTATTATGTCATGTCACAAACCTAACCGGTCAGATATTCCCAGTAAAAGATATATGCCGGCTAGCCAAACAACATGACATAGAAGTCGTCATTGACGGAGCCCATTCCTTTGGGCACTTTGTGTATAAACAAAAAGATCTTGAATGTGATATTTACGGCGCCAATCTCCATAAATGGATGATGGGCCCTATAGGAACAGGATTTCTCTATGTCAAAAAAGAAAAGATAAAGAAAATCTGGCCTTTGTTTCCTGCCCCAGATCCAAACAGTGATGATATTCGAAAATTCGAACATGTGGGCACCCAACCAGAAGCCCTGAAATTAGCGATCGGTGATGCGCTGACCTTTCATCATGGAATTGGAGGAAAAAGAAAAGAAGAAAGATTGAGGTATCTAAGAAACTATTGGGCTAAGGAAATCGAACACCTTCCAGGAGCCAAAATTTTAACCTCTTACAGCCCTGATCAGTCTTGCGGAATAGGGACTTTGGCTTTAGAAAACAGAGATATCAGAGAGCTTCAAAAACAGCTTCTTGAAAAACTCAAACTCTACACTATAAACGTTGGTGTCCCTTCTCCCCAAGAAGGAGGTGAAAATGTCACTGGGATGAGAGTGACCCCCAGCATTTATTCCACTCTCCGAGAGCTGGATATCTTTATTGATGGAGTTAAAAAATTCATGAAAAATGGATCCATATGATATTTATCTTTTATTTCTCCTTAAATAAGCTATTGTTTCAGAAAAAGAATGAATAAAAAAATTGATTTAAATAAGAAAAATACGTAGATTAATTACCATAAAGAGATAACACAAACTGAGAGATAGATGAAAAAAATTTTAGTGAGTATTTTGGTTTTCACTTTTCTAATAATCCTTCTATATAACCTGAACGCAGAGATTTATTATCCTTGGAAAAATGTATTCATAGGAGCTTTAGACTCCAACAATTGGGCAGGTCTGGTATTTATCCCTGAAAAAGAAAATGTTTTTGGTTTTAGAATTGTGGCTAAAAAAGAAAATAAAACAGCCGAAGGGATAGACTTTCTTTATCTTATTTCAGAAGTGGGCCCTCATGCTCCTGATGGTTCATACGCCCGAGTCAAAATGGATCTGGGACTTGCTTTAGGAAGGGGAGAAGACACTCCTGTTCTGAAAAAGCCTTCAAAAAAATCAGAAACTCTCATTTTTGAATGGTCTAGAAAAGATGAAAAAACAGTTATAGGCAAGATTTCCATTCCTAAAGATGTGGAGATACAAATCATCCATTATTTCCCATGGAATCTTAGCGGGAAATACACTCTTTTAGAGGATGGTCAAATTAAAGGAATCAGTTCTTCTCAAAAATATCATTATTTATTTTGGCCTCAGGTAAAAGGGCAACCTCTAACTTCTACAAAAAAAGAATTAGGCCTTTCCTATCTATCAGAAGAAACAAGAGAAATCTACTTCACAGCTGGGATTGAGGAGGATGTTCAAAGTCTAAACAGCCGTTTACTGAGTTACAAAAACACAAAAACCATAGAATCATTGCTGAACGAAGAACAAAAAAAATATGAAAAAAGAAGAGTCAAAATAAATGGGTTTTATGAAGGAGTTGCCAGAGCTGTGACCAATAATCTTTTCTGGATGACTCTTTATCAGCCGGGTGAACACAGATTTTATATTCCAGCAGGAAGAAGATGGATTTTCCCAAAGCCAGACGGAACCCAAGATTTGTGGACAATATTTGAATGGGATTCTTTTTTCAATGCCCTTCAGGCATCTATAGAAAGCTCTAAACATTCCCAAGATATCTTAAAATCAGTTCTCCAAACACAATACCCCAACGGGAATATTCCTAATTGGAGGAGTGAATCCGGAGGCACTCCTGACCGGTCCCAGCCTCCTGTCGGAGCCTATGTGGTGTATAAAATATTTCAGAAATTAGGAGATATGAATATACTTGAATCTTCTTATTCAATTTTAAAAAAATGGCATTCATTCTGGAAAGATAGAAACCTCTCGGGAATTCCGCGAAGGGATGGGAATCAAGATGGCCTTTTGGAATGGGGATCAGATACGGAACTGGTTTCAAAAAATCCCCCTTCCTGGGAACAAAACGTACTGGGGCGAAAACGAGCTATGTGGGAATCAGGACAGGATGACCTTCCTAACTGGGATGAAACATCATTTATCGAACATACCGGAACATTAAATATGAACTGTCTTGACTTAAACTGTCTTTATGCTCTAGATGCTTATTGTTTAGCTCAAATAGCGAATGTTCTCAAATTAAATCAAGAATATAAAGAATATATGAATGAATACAGAGAGATGAAAACATTGATAAACCAGAGGCTTTGGAATGAAAGTGAAGGATTCTATTATGATCGATACTGGAACGGAACTTTTTCTACCCAAAAGGCAGCCTCCAATTTTTATCCCCTTATAGCAGGAATTCCTGATGATGAACAAGCCAAAAAAATGATTGCTCATCTTCTTGATGAGGAGGAATTTTGGGGAGAATATATCATTCCAACTATTTCCAGGGATAATCCAGCGTTTGATGATCAACAGTACTGGAGAGGTTCTATTTGGCCTCCCACTAATTATTTAATCTATCAAGGTCTGAAAGCCTATGGATTTGACGCAGTGGCCTCGGAATTCGCATTTAAAAGCTCATCTCTTTTTATGAGAACATGGGAAAATTATCAAATATGTTCCGAAAACTATGACTCAAGGTCCGGAGAACCGGGTGGCAAGAGATTTCAGAGCTGGGGACCTCTTTTTGCCCTCATGGCTCTTGAAGAATACATAGATTTTACTCCTTGGGAAGGATTTAGACTCGGGATGTTGGATACAGAAGTAAAAGGAGAGCTTTCTCGAATATATATACAAGGAAGACATTACAATTTGCTTGTTTCTCCTTCCAAGCTTGTTCTGAAGGAAGAAGGAGAAAAGATCCTGTCTGTTAATGGACCTGCCGTAATAAGACATTTCCTCTATTCGAAAAATATCATATCATTCGAAATCAAATCTCTCGAAAAAAGAAAAGTAGAGTTGAATTTTTTAACAAAAGGAAAGTATCAATTGACTATAGATGATCAAACCGAAGAGATATTCAAGGGAAAGTCCACAAAATTTAAACTTCCTGATGGAGAACATTCTGTCCTCATTTTACTCTTAAAAGTCCTGGATTAACTTTTTCTTCCATCAGGGTCTATCAAGGGGAATTTCCA
>DASRVI010000344.1:0-2903 GCA_035655135.1 Acidobacteriota bacterium
AACAGAAAGTCGAAAAAAGAGAAGAAGTCCTCCACTTAGAAGATGAAAAAGGAAGTTTGATTCTTGAGTCAAAAGCAGACCGCCAATATCTGGGAGAAGATGGTTATTATCATATGGAGGGCGATGTATTGATAAAATTTCTAAAGCGGGCAGAAGGAGAAGATGTGGTTGTTTATGGAGATGAGGTTCTTCATGATAGAGAAGGAAAGAGGTTTATTCTATTGGGAAGTGCCAAAATAGAATTTAAGGATCTTGTGATCGAATCTCCTTACCTTGAGTATGAAAATAAAAATCACCTGATCAAGACAGATAAAGGAGTGTCTTTTTCCTCTGAAAGGATCAGAGGACAAGGACAAAATATGGTGTGCTTGGAAACAGAAAAAGAGGTAAAGATACGAAACAATGTCCGGCTTGAGTTGATTCAAGACATAGAGACTTCAAAGTCCATTCATGTGAATGGAGATGAAATGTATTATACACATAAATGGGGAAACGGTTATGTAGAGGGGGATGTGAAGCTTAGGTCCGGGAAGAATACAGTAAGAACAGAAAGACTGGAATTTTATCTCCCTCCGAAAAAAGAGTTTTTAAGATCTATGATGTTAAAGGGGAAAGTCAGAGGGACTTTGTTTTTGGAATCTGATTCGGAAAATAAAACAAAGAGCCAAAAATATGAAACTGAAGCTAATGAAGTGTTTGTTAGGTTTATCAAATATCTTGATATACCAGAAAGAATAGAGGCGAAAGGAGGTTGTCTGATTCGTTCATCTCAAACAGACCTTAATTTCAATTGGATCCGATCAGAAAAATTTCTCATTTTTTTTAACAGAGATGGCGGAATCAATGGATTTTCAGGCTCTGATAATGTTCAGATTGAAGAAGGAAGAGCAGAGAGTCCCAGACAGATAAAAGGGAATGAATTTTTACTTGACAACAAGAAAGAGATTTTAACTGTATATGGGAATGATGCCCAGAGAGCTGAAATATTCTCTGATGATTATGACATTTCAGCTGATGAGATAAGCAGCTTTATGAAAAGCAGCGACTTGGATGCCGTAGGTGAAATAAAAGGTGTTTTTAAATCTTCTGATAACCAAAAAATGAGAATCGGGATTTTTTCTGGTTTGCAGCCAGTATTTATTTCAGCAGACAGAATGAGATATTTAGGTGAACAAGACCGTTTTGTTTTTAATGGAAATGTAAAGTTATGGCAGGAGCGAGAAAGGCTGGACACAGAGAAGCTTATGATAAAAAAAGAAGGGAATGGATTAAGCGCTCATAATGGTGTTCAGACTGTATTTCATCATAAGAATAAGGAAGATAAAGAAGATGAAATATCAATTTCATCTAAGACGATGGAATTTGATCCTGAAAAAAATGAAATTTTATTTTATCAGGAATGTTTGATGAGTATCAAAGATATCAAAATGGATGCTGATTTGATATCCATCCAAATGAAAGAGGATGAGGAAGAGATGAGTTTATTAACAGCAAAAAATTCTGTTGTTATTAAAAAAGGGACGTATGAAGGAAGAGGTGAAGAAGCTGTTTATAATTTTGAAGAGGATAAGATTGTGCTGACAGGAAATCCTGTTCTCATAGAGAAAAACAGGGGAGAGATTACTGGGGACAAATTGACTTTTAATATATCCGATGATAGAATCATCGTCGAGAACAGAGGAGACGAAAGATCAGTAACTGTCATAAAGAAGTAAGAGATGAGTATATATTTAGAAGCCAGAGGACTGGAAAAAAGCTACGGAAAAAAGAAAGTTGTTCGGCATGTCTCTATAAAAGTCAATAGAGGGGAGATCGTTGGTCTTTTGGGGCCCAATGGAGCAGGAAAAACAACCACTTTTGGATTAATTCTAGGCCTTATAACCAGAGATGCCGGTCGAATATATTTAGAAGGCCAGGATATAACCCACCTTCCTATGTATCTCAGAGCTAGAAAAGGATTGTGTCTTCTTCCTCAGGAACCTTCCTCATTCAGAAAACTCAGGGTGAGAGAGAATCTTTTAGCAGTGAATGAAATCATGTATAATTCTTCTATAAAAGAATCACATGCAATTGACTTGTTGAATGAATTTGGTTTGGCGGAACTTTCAGATCAGAAAGCGGTTTCTTTATCTGGAGGAGAAAGGAGAAGACTTGAGATTGCGAGAGCATTGGCCACCAATCCTGACTATATTCTTTTGGATGAACCTTTCACAGGAATAGATCCCTTAGCAATTATTGATCTGCAAAAGATTATATATTCTTTGAAAGGAAGAGGCATTGGGTTGCTCATTACAGATCATAGTGTTAGGGAAACACTCAAGATTACTGATCGGGCTTATATTATGGATAAGGGAAAAATATTGGTTAAGGGAACCCCCAAAGAAATTGTGTATTCAGATCAAGTCAAACAATCCTATTTAGGGGAAGGATTTAGACTGGAATGATTTCCGGATCAAATATAAAGGAAGAGATATGGCTCTAAAACAGCAGCTCAATCAAAAGCAGGTTCAAAAAATGGTGCTGGCTCCTGCTCTGCAACAGGCTATTAAAATGCTTCCGCTGACAAATCTGGAGATCATTGAAGTCATTGATCATGAGCTTTCTGAGAATCCTATGCTTGAAATTAAAGAAGAAACAGAAAAAGAAGAGGAAAAAACCCAGAGAGATAAAAAAGAAAAAGATTCAGAGTCAAGTAAAGACGAGGAATTTTTTGATTCTGAAGATGACAAAGAATTTGAAGCTATGTATGAGCAGTATTTTGACAATAGGTTTAATTCTTTTTCTCTGGAAAAAAAGGAGGCTCCGGATTATGAGAATTTTGTTTCCAAAGCACTTTCCCTTTGGGAACGTCTTGACTGGCAGGCAAATATGACTTTTTTTGGTGAGGAAGAGAAAGAAATAGC
>DASRVI010000345.1:0-2186 GCA_035655135.1 Acidobacteriota bacterium
GGGAGTCGAACCCACACTCTCTGTGAGGAGAACTGGATTTTGAGTCCAGCGCGTCTGCCAATTTCGCCACTCCGGCAAGTTATTGATATTAATGGACTTGAGTCTGTTTTTCAACCCCTTTTAAAGCAGTTGATTTTTCACCATTGACGGGATATTGACGGGATTGAAACAGGATTTCAGACGTTTTTTCAATGGCCAGCTTCTTGTCTTTGTCGCTTGGATGAACGTATCTCATGGTCATTTTAACATCACTGTGTCCAAGTATTTTAGACGCTGTGACAATGTCTGTCAACTGAACCAGCCTATAAGCTGCAAGGTGTCTGAGATCGTGGAAAATAAGCCCTTTTTCCCGGCCGTATGGTATCCCGGCACGCTTGCAGGCAGCCTTAAATGCATTTCTCACGTCTTTTCTATGTCCTCCGGTCCAGTCATTCATAAAAACGTATTCCCCTTTTCTTTCAAGGGAATCAAGAACATTGAATATAACTGAATCAATAGGAATGACTCTTTCTTTTTTGCTCTTTGAATTTTCTTTTGGAATATGGATTGATGCCAGTCTGAAATTGATGTCTTTCCATCGCATTTTAAGAATCTCTGAAAGCCTCATGCCAGTAATAATTGCAATAACCAGGATAGGCCTAAAATGTGGAGCTGCTGAGTCTATAAGGCGTCTTAAATCGTTATCTGTGAGCTTCATATCTAGTATTACTCTTTCTCTGCTGTTATTTTCCTCAAGCTTCTTCACTCTCCGGCCTCTTATGGGATTTGAGGCTATAAGTCCATCATATTCAGCACTGAAAAGGATTGTCTTTAAAAGCGAGAGCTCCCGGTTTATGCTTGCATTGGACATACCGGCTTCTTTGCGCTCTGTGATGTATTTTCTTACCATTCCGGGATTTATGTCAGATAATCTTACATCTTTAAAAGAGCGGTTAAGATGTTTTAAAGAGATTTCATTTCTTTGTGAGCTTCTTTTTGCTTTCCATTCAGCTGATTCAAGCAATCCCTTTGCATACTCTCCGAACGTATCACTGTTCTTTTTGGGATTCAGGATTTCTTCAAGTTTTCCGTCTTTGGCTGCCAGGATCAGCTTTGCTAAATAAGCCTTTGCTTCTTCTTTGGTCCTGCCGGCATACCGGCGGATCCGTTTATAGTTCAGTGTTATGTCTGTTTGATAATAACCGGGTTTCCCGTCTTTGCCTTTAACATGCTTAAGGTTATTTTCCTTCATATGTCATCCCTTTTTATTTTCAATTGATAAAAACCATCCAGAATGTTGCAAATGCACCTATTAGCGTTGCAGCAGCTAAAACAACATTCAGCCAAAATATTTTTTTTGATAGATCTTTGGCCTTTTCTGAACTTTTTTCAGTTGATTCTCTCAGATTATCAATGCTTTTTATTAAATATACCTGTAATTTATGTTCTTGAGTTCTTCCTTTAAGCTTTTCATTAAAGAAATTTTCTCTATCTTCATTTTTTTCTTTCAATTGTCTGCCCCCTTTTTTTCTCTTATTCTCTTATTAATTTTTTCTCTAATTTTTCCTTTTATACACAATCCAAAAAATAATGGCCAAATCAAAAATAGAAATATTGCTAAGTATAAAAAGGATAAGTTAAAGAGTTCTTCTAAATGAATAATGATTTCATTTTGAGTTATATCAAAAATATATCCAAGGCAGAGCGAAGCTGCAGAAATTGCAATAAAAACCCTTAAGATGTAAGTATCTATATAAGGTGTGGGTTCCCTCAATTCATGATTTCCTGGAAATAAAAATAACATCCTTTTGCTTATAACTTGGTGTATAAATAATGAAATAACTAGAACAGCTGAAAATAAAAAATAACCATTTATTAAACCTTCCCTTTGGCTAAAAACAATAGAGATGTTACTTAAAAGAATACCTTGAATAGCTATTGATGGCCATTGTATTCCAGTTGTATCCATTTATATTCCCCTTTCATGAGAAATTTTCATTTTCCCATCGTCTCTTATAATGAGGCTAATTTTCCGCTCACTGCTTTGCATAGCGTCTCTTATGTTAACGGAGATCCGGGTTTACACCGGGTCCCAGTGCCTCAATATTCCTCCTTATTTAAAACATTTCTGGCTTTTCATTAAGTCTTTGCCCCCAAACTGATAAGAATTTCAAATGAATTATATATTGTGCAACTACGCCTATATA
>DASRVI010000346.1:0-9697 GCA_035655135.1 Acidobacteriota bacterium
TTTTCTTCTTTCTCCTTGATATAAGGGCCATGACTCTTGGATCAAAATCGTCTGGAGCCTCTACCCGTTCAGTTTTTTTTAAAAAATCAAGCTCTTTCATTTCCTAACTCCTGACCTTCTGTTTTAAGGTCCATTTCATATTTATTTTTTTTTAATTCTTTTTTCAGATATTTTCTTCCTCTGCTTATCTGGGCTTTTATGGTTCCAACTGGTTTTTTTAATATATCGGCAATTTCCTCCTGGGAAAAACCCTCTATATCTTTAAGAATCAATGGAATTCTATATCTCCTGTGAAGACAGCTGAGCGCATTTTTTATTTTTTTTGCTAATTCCTTTTTTTCTAAATGATCTCTCTCTGATAATCCTTCCTGGTTATGGTTGTACACATTTTCTATAGGAATATAACGTTGTTTATTCATCTTCTTTAACTCTGTTTTTGCCAAATTCGATGCAATGGTGAAAATCCATGATGAGAAAGGAGCCTTGGGTTTGTATTTATTTGCTTTGAAATATACTCTTATAAATGTTTCTTGAGATATTTCAACTGCTTTTTCATAATCTCCAGTCAAATTATAGAGAAAATTGACGATCTTATTTTTATAATTCTGCATAATTTTTCCAAAAGCCTCTTCATCTCCCTGTTGAACCAACAGAATCAATTCTTTATCGTCCATTCTCTAATTGTTCCTAACTGAATCTATCTAGAAAAAGTTGCATTTATATTTTCCATGATTCAAGTATTTCATATATTTATTATGAAAACATCTTTTAATTTTTGCAAACCCCTAATTAAAATCAGGTGTGCCTTGTGCTCCCTTCGTCATTGATTATAAGGAGGCGCTGCAGCATGAAATACTATGGCTGTGATGCACACAAGAAGTATTGTATGTTTTCGTATATGGACGAGAATGGTGATCATGGTCCTTGTCTTCGGGTATCGAATGAGAAGGAACATTTTATCAATTTTTTAGAGACATTACCACCAGGATCTTCCATAGCGATAGAGACTGTGGGAAATTATTATTGGATGGTGGATGCGATGGAGAAGGCGGGTCATAAGCCGAAGCTTGCTAATTCGGTCCGGGCTCACTTAGAACTTTTAGATCAAGTGGAAGCTCAGATTAAGAGTTGTGAGGAACAGATAAAAGCGGTGGTGAAAGAAACACCTGAGATGACTCTTTTAAAGACCATTCCTGGGGTTGGAGACATACTTGCGATTGTTATTGCGCTTGAAGTGGGAGATGTTTCGAGGTTTCCCAGAGCTCAGAAGTTGGCCAGTTATGCAGGGACAGTTCCCCGGATAAAAGATAGTGGAGGCCGCCGATATTAAGGAAGAGTGCGTCCGGATGTGAATCGCTATCTTAAACAAGCTTTAGTGGAAGCAGCGAATGGGGTGGCTTTGAATCATAAGAGATGGAGCGACCGGCATGTCAGCCGACTTTATCAACGGATTAAACACAGAAGAGGAGGACAAAAAGCCATTATAGCGGTGGCCCGTCACGTGGCGGAAGCCACCTACTGGATGCTTAAGAAAAATGAACCTTATAAAGATCCTAAACAGAAGGAAACTGTTTCGTCCACCCGTAAGTAAACGCGTTCTTCGCATGAGTTATTAAATCGTTCATTGGATGTGGCACTTTCAGGGGAAATGCTCATGCCGCTTAGACGGCGTATACATGCAACCGACGAAATAGTTATTGAGCCTAAGTGATGAAGCAATCCAATGACCTCCTTATAATTAAATGGTCGTCAGATCACCGCGTCGCTCCGCCCCTCGTGATGACATTACGCTGTGGTACTTCACTGCGAATGCCCTGTAACGAAGCAGATGCTGTGAGATTGGCTCGGCTGAAAGCTAAAAGATGCCTGCATAAAATAAAATCCATACATAAATACACGTTTAAATCTTAATTCTAAAAAAATTGTGTTATTTAATATAGATAATTGTTAAAGAAAATTAAGGCAGGCATCTTTTATGAACAATTTATATTGGCTTGCTTTTAATTAAAGTTGGTATATAATAATTGGTTCAAATTTAAGGAAAATTTCATGAAATTTTTCAGAAAAAAAAGAAAAAAACGAGTGTGTGTCATAGGACTGGACGGAGTTCCCTATCCCCTTATCAATGACCTTGCCCAAAAAAATATCATGCCTAACTTTTCCAACTTAATCCAAGCAGGCCATCTCCATAAAATGAAAGCCAGCCTTCCTGAGATTTCCTCTGTAAGCTGGACTGATTTTATGACTGGAAAAAATTCTGGAACCCATGGAATTTTTGGATTCACGGATCTGAAGAAAAATTCATATGAACTCCGATTCCCAAATTTCCTTGAGGTCAAAACAGAAACTCTCTGGGACAAACTGGCAAAAAAAGGCAAAAAGTCCATTGTTATCAACCAACCTTCTACCTATCCGGCCCGAAAAATTAACGGCAAATTAATATCTGGATTTGTAGCCATTGAGCTGTCAAAAGCAGTTTATCCTATAACCATTAAGCCTATTTTGGAGAAGATAGGATATCAAATAGATATAGACACATTTAAAGCAAGAGAAGACCATGAATTTCTATGGAAAGAACTGGATAAAATTCTTATGGGGCGGGAAAAAGCCTTTGAGACATTTTGGAAAGAAGACTGGGATTACTTTGAATTTGTCATCACTGGGACTGATAGGCTGATGCATTTTTTGTGGAATGCATACCAGGACGAGACCCATCCTTTTCATGAAAATTTTCTTGACTACTATCGCAAAGTCGACCAACTAGTGGGTAAAATCATCACAGCTTACCAAAAATCAACCGGAGGATATCAAGGACTATACATTCTTTCAGACCATGGTTTTACTGGAATTAAACAGGAAGTTTATCTCAATTCATGGCTTCAAAAAAACGGATATTTGTGTTTTGAAACAGAATCGCCTCAAAAACTTACTGAAATAACCAAAGAAACCAAAGCTTTTGCCATGGATCCCAACCGGATTTACATCAATCTAAAAGACAAATTTCCAAAGGGTCAAGTCAAAAAATCAGAAAAAAATGCTTTAAAAACCGAAATAAAGAAAAAGCTGGAGAACCTAAATTTTAAAGGAGAAAAGGTTGTGGAGAAAGTCTATGACGCTGAAACAATCTACTCAGGAAAAGAAACGCCAAATGGTCCTGACCTCATCGTGCTGTCCAAACATGGTTATGACATGAAAGGATCTGTAAAAAAAGAACAAGTTTTCGGCCGTTCAATCTTACAAGGAATGCACAACTGGGATGAGGCTTTTTTCTGGGCGGATAAACAGAAAAGTTCTGATTTATGCATTTCTGACCTTGCGGAAATCCTATTAGAATCTTTCGATTCCAATGAATAAAAGAAAGACTCTTGTTGTTTTCATTCTTTTTTGTTTATTCATACTTCCTGTTTCCTTAAAAGCCTATATTGGTCCCGGAGCTGGTTTTGCTTTCCTGTCGTCGTTTTTAGTCTTTTTTCTCACTTTCCTTTTAGCTATATTTTCTCTCCTCTCATGGCCGTTCCGGTTCCTTTATAAATTGATTAAAGGAAAGAAAACCTATAAAAAAAGTTTAGTCAACCAGGTTGTGATCGTCGGACTTGATGGCATGGAACCCACCCTGGTTAAAAAATTCATGGATGAAGGAAAACTGCCTCATCTTTCCAAATTAAAAAAAACAGGGACATATAGAGAACTCGGCACCACTATCCCAGCCATATCACCGGTGGCTTGGTCCTCATTCATGACCGGATGCCATCCGGCAAAGCATAATATATTTGATTTTTTGAGCCGGAATCCTAAAACATACCTTCCTGATCTTTCTTCAGCCCAAATCAGCAGTCCAAAAAAATTTCTTTCTTTAGGAAAATACAGAATACCTCTATCCAAACCAGTTATCAAAGGTCTCAGAAAAAGCGTTCCTTTTTGGAAAATTTTAGGGCAAAATGGTATTTTCAGCACTATTTTACGAATACCCATAACCTTTCCGCCAGAAAAATTTTATGGACATCTTATATCTGGAATGTGCGCGCCTGATCTCAAAGGCAGCCAGGGAACATTTTCATTCTACAGTTCAGAACAAACTGACATTGAGGAAGGAGGAGAGGTTATTCCTGTCAAAATCAACAAAAGCTTTATAGAGACTTATATCCCGGGGCCCATCAACACGCTGCGAAAAGACGAACCAGAAATCCGTCTTCCCATGAAAATTCATATTCACAAAAATGAAGATTCCATATCTGTCCAAACTTCAGGAAAAACCTTCCGTCTAAGAAAAAATCAATTATCTGATTGGATCAAGATCACCTTTAAGCCTGGATTAGGCATGAAAATAAGAGCTGTGTGCCGATTCTATGTCTCTGGAATATCTCCCCAATTCAAGATGTATATGAGCCCTTTAAATATGGACCCAGAAAAACCTTCTTTGCCTATTTCCCACCCTTTTATATACTCAGTTTATCTGGCCAAATTATTGGGCACTTATAATACCCTGGGGGAAACAGATGACACATGGGCTTTGAATGAAGAAACACTGGATGAAAACACTTTTCTTAAACTTTGTTATGACAACCAAAAAGAATCCGAAGATATGATGTTCAATGCCATGAAAAAAACAAAACGCGGTGTTATTGCCTGCTGGTTCCAAGTGACTGACAGCCTTCAGCATATGTTTTTCCGCTACCTGGATAAAAATCACCCTTCCTTAAAACATGCTCGATCTGAGAAGAGCAAAAAAGTTATTGAAGACCTGTATGTCAACATGGACAATCTGGTGGGAAGAGTCATGGAAAAATTAAATAAGAAAACATTTCTGATCGTCATGTCTGACCACGGTTTCAAACAGTTTAAGCGAGGAGTCAGCGTCAATTCTTGGCTGTATAAAAACGGATATTTGAGTCTAAAAGATGGTAAAAATTCCAGTCAGGAATGGTTCAAGGATGTGGATTGGGATAAGACTAAAGCTTATGGTCTCGGTCTGGGAGGAATTTATATCAATCTGAAAGGAAGAGAGAAAAAAGGCATTGTGGAACCAGGAGAAGAATACAAGGCTCTCAAGTCTGAATTAAAAACTAAGTTGGAAAGTCTTGTTGATAAGAAAGAACACAAGAAAGCCATCAGAACCATTTACGATAAGGATGAAATTCCTGAAGGCCCCTACAAGGACAACTGTCCAGATCTCATCGTGGGATACAACCAGGGCTACAGAGTATCTTGGGATTCTGTAACTGGAAAAGTCAACTCTTCTGTGGTCCAGAATAATACAAAAGCATGGAGTGGAGACCACTGTATTGATCCTGAGATAGTGCCTGGAATTTTTTTCTGTAATCAAAAAATAGATAAGAAAAAAGCTAGTATTGTGGATATCGCGCCTACAGTATTAAGATTATTCTCTATTGAACCCCCATCACATATGGATGGTTCTTCTCTTATCTAAATTCTATTGAAGAATAATCCGGGATGAATCATTCAAACACAATTCGTTTTATGCTAAAATAAATAATTATAAATAAATTTACCTGGATTATTCATAAAAAAATGATGAGTAAAATAAATAGAAGAGACTTTCTCAAAATGAGCATGGCAGCTGGCTCATTATTAACTCTCTCCCCCTCCAACCTTTTGGCAAAAACTATTGGGAAAAAAGCCACTCAAAATAAAATCATTATATTGGGTTTTGATGGAATCGATCCCAATCTGCTTAGAGGATGGATGGAAGAGGGAAAACTCCCTGCTTTTCAGCGTTTATGGGAATCAGGTGATTTTAAATCCTTAAGAACCAGCTGTCCTCCTCAAAGTCCGGTCGCCTGGTCAAATTTTATAACAGGAATGAATCCAGGAGGACACGGCATCTTTGACTTTATTCACAGAAATCCTGAAAACTATATTCCTATATTTTCAGGATCCAAAACATCAGAAGCCGGAAAGAAAATTTCTATCAATGGGTATGAGTTTCCTCTCTCCAGCGGAGAGGTTCAACTTTGCCGAAAAGGAAGGGCTTTCTGGCAGATCCTAGAAGATTATGATATTCCAAGTACTGTTTTTAAAATCCCCTCCAATTACCCTCCAGCCCCTACCAAACAAAGGACCTTATCTGGAATGGGAACCCCTGATATACTCGGGACCTACGGCATTTGCAACTTTTACACCTCTGAATCCGCTCAAATTGATCCTGATATAGGTGGAGCCAGAGTCCATGAGGTTTATGTTATAGGAAATCAGGTACAGGCCAAAATCCCCGGTCCTGCCAATCCATTTAAAAAAGACCATCCAGACTCTTATGTCAACTTTGAGGTCTATATAGACCCAGAAAATCCAGTGGCCAAAATTAAAGTACAGGACCATGAATTTATTCTCAAAGAAGGCGAATGGAGCGATTGGAAAAGAATTCATTTCAATATGATTCCCACTCAATCAGTCAAGGGGATCTGTAATTTTTATTTAAAGCAGATCCATCCTGAATTCAAGCTTTATGTCTCCCCAGTCAATATTGATCCTGCGGATCCTGAACTTCCTCTATCAACTCCAAAGTCTTATGCCAAGGAACTGGAAAAAGAATTCGGGCCTTTCTTTACTAAAGGACTTCCGGCTGACACCAGTGCCTTGACTTATGGATTCCTAGATGACGGTGAGTTTCTTGAACAGGATGACATGATTTTAAGGGAACGACTGAATATGTTTGACTATGAACTTGATCGTTTTGATTCTGGAGTGCTTTTTTACTATTTTTCCAGCACAGACCAGAGGCAGCATATGTTCTGGAGACACCTGGATAAATTAAGTCCTATTTATGATGAAAAATTAGCTTCTCAATACAAAGACACTATCTTTAATATATATCGAACAGCAGATCAGGTCCTTGATAAAGCTATCCAAAAAGCAGATAAAGACACCATCATCATGGCACTATCTGACCATGGTTTTTGTCCCTTCCGCCGTCAGTTCAATATAAACACCTGGCTCAAGGAAAACGGCTATCATAAACTTATCCGTCCAAATAGACAGGGTGACGACAGCCTGTTTATGAATACGGATTGGACTAAAACCAAAGCCTATGCTCTGGGCCTCAATGGAGTTTATATCAATCAGAACGGCAGAGAATCCAGGGGCATTGTGTCTCCAGGCACAGAAAAGGATAATCTTGTCCATGAGATAGTTCAAAAGCTGGAAAAATTCAGGGATCCTCATACAGGAAAAAAAGTGATCCTCAAAGCTTTCAAAGCCAGCGAAGTTTATTCCGGATCTCATATGTCTTACTCACCTGATATCATACTGGGTTTTAACAGCGGTTATCGGATTTCCTGGGCTTCCCCCTTAGGAAGGCTTCCCAGAAATATTGTGGAGGACAATAAAGATAAATGGAGTGGAGACCACTGCATGGCCCCTCAACTGATCCCGGGCATACTTTTAGCCAATCGGAAAATCAGGAACCCTAATCCGGCTCTCTACGACCTGTCCCCCACCATGCTAAAGGTGTTTGGAATACCTATTCCTGAAGAAATGGTAGGAACACCTGTTTTTTAAAAGAGGAGTTAAAATGGGAAAAGCAAAAATAAAGCTGGAAAAAGAATTATTAAAAAAAGTTAAAAAGTTTGCCTCTCTGTCAGGTTATTCCTCTCCAGAAGAATTTATCACTCACTGCCTGGAGAAAGAAATCTCCAAACTGGAAAAATCTGATTCCGAAGAAGAAATTAAGAAAAAATTAAAAGGACTGGGTTATATCTCATAAACTGACGCACCTCAGAAACTCAGGTCATATAATTCAGTCAAAATAATGAACGTTCTAAACTCAATCCTAAACAAGCTGTTTGAAATACTGTTTTTCCCTTTCCAAAATTTAAATCCCTGGTTTGGTATGCTCTTCATTTCTTTGTTAACCGGACTCCTCATGCTTTATATCTTTAAACTCACTTCTGACCAAGAAGGAATCAAAAAAACCAAAAATAAGATCAAGGCGCATCTGCTAGAACTGCGTCTGTATAAAGATGATTTTCGCACTTCTTTTAAAGCCCAGGGTAAAATTATTCTTTCAAATCTAAAGTACATGAAATACTCACTCAAGCCATTACTGGTCATGATCATTCCCATTATACTGATCCTTATTCACTCAAATTTTTGGTTTGGCTATGATTCCTTAGAAACAGAAGAACAGGCCTTATTAAAGATAATATTATCTGAAGAATATATTCCCCAGGAATTTGACGTTCAAATCAAAACACCCGATTCAATAAAAATTGAAACTCCCCCTCTAAGAATCAATGAAAAAAACGAAATTGACTGGCGTTTTTCAGCCCTAAAAAAAGGAGTGCATGAATTACAAATCCAAGCCGGCGGAAACTCAATATCAAAACCAGTATCTGTTGAACAAAAACCCTTAAGCCAAATATCCCCTGTTAAAAAAAGAAAAGGCTTCCTCAATCATCTTTTATATCCTGCCGAAAAACCAATAAATAATAATTCCCCCATAAAATCTGTAGAAATCACTTATCCTTCCTCTGGTTTATATCTTTTGGGCATAAAAATCCACTGGATCATTGCATTTTTTGTCCTGTCCATCATATTTGGATTTTCCCTTAAGGGACTCTTCGGCGTAGAAATCTAATCTGAAATTCAGGTATGGCTTGTGCTCGCTAAAGATTTTTAACGCCATTCTTCTTCGTTTTTCTCGGCGCCTGCGTAACTCCCCCTATCCGTGGATCAAACATCCTGCTCATTCATAAAATATGTATGCAGTTTCATACACATTTATCATGATTGATCCTCTTATTCATATTTTGTTTATCAAGAACATGATTGTTAAGTATAATCCTGTTATGACATTAATCTTATGCATACATATTTTACCTTACAGGCAAGCTGATCTTACGTCATCTGCTTCGTTGCAGAGTATTCGCAGTGAAGGACCACAGCTTCACACTCTGCGCCTCGCATCTGCCGCAACCTCAACTTGTGAATATCCCAGGATCAAATTCATGTGCTCAGAAGGCTAAATCTTTAATGTCGCTTCATCCACACCTGAATTCCATTAAGCCTGCAACCTTGTCTCGTGAATAATCCAGGTCTAATCTTATTTGATTTTGTTGAACCAGACTATCTGTTCAATTTTTTTTCTTTTTCTTTCCCTGGAAGGTTTTTTATCATAATATCCCATGGCAATAAGAGCGACAATTTTATACTTTTTGGGAATATTAAAAAATTTTCTTGTCTTCCTAATGCTGAACCATCCCATCCAACATGTCCCAATCCCCAATTCTTCTGCCTGCAGAACCAAATGTTCGCCTGATATGCCAATGTCAATCAGGTGAAACTGGATGTTTTGTATCTGTTTTCCAATTCGATGGGTGATCACATTCAACTCTGCCATGACCAAGACCAAAACCGGTGCTTTTCTGGCAAATTTAGACACAGAATAAATCCCTGAAAATGCTTTATCCGCAAATTTGTTTTTCACTTCCGGATCATCAATTACCAAATATCTCCAAGGTTGCGCGTTTTGTGCAGAAGGAGCCAGACGGGCCGCTTCTAAACACGTGGATACATCTTTTCTTTCCAATTGCTTTTCATTAAACCTGCGTATGCTTTTTCTCTGAGACACCAGTTTCTGAAAAGGGGTCATCTGATTCTTATTATTTAAATTCATCAGCATGTCTCCTTAAAAGATTCCACATTTTACGCCATCCGCCTTTCACCAATCAAACTAAATCTT
>DASRVI010000347.1:0-5062 GCA_035655135.1 Acidobacteriota bacterium
TCTTCTTCATACGAGACCCCATGAAGTTCCAACATTTCATCCGCTCTCAAAAGCGCCGTGCTGTCTCCGGTCTCCGCGACCATGACATGCAGTGGGATTTCTGGACTCTATCACCCGAGTCCGCCCACCAGGTCACATGGCTTATGGGCGACCGCGGGATCCCCAAGACCTGGCGGCACATGAACGGCTACTCAAGCCATACTTACATGTGGATCAACGCTGACGGTGAGCGGTTTTGGGTTAAATACCATTTCAAAACCGACCAGGGCATTGAATTCCTCACCCAGGCAGAGGCCGACCGGATCGCTGGGGAGGATGCTGACTACCACCGCCGCGATCTGTTCGAAGCCATCAAGCGGAGTGACTATCCCAGCTGGACGCTTAGAATCCAGATCATGCCCTTTGAGGAGGCCGAGACTTACCGGTTCAATCCCTTTGATTTGACCAAAGTGTGGCCGCACGGGGATTACCCGCTGCATGAGGTTGGCCGGCTAACGCTGACCCGCAACCCCACAGATTTTCATACCGAAATCGAGCAGGCTGCCTTTGAACCCAACAGCTTTGTGCCCGGAATAGGGCCCAGTCCAGACAAGATGCTGCTAGGACGTCTCTTCTCCTATGCCGATGCCCACCGCGCCCGCCTGGGAGTCAACTATAAGCAAATCCCTGTCAACCGGCCCAAAGCACAGGTACACAGCTACAGCAAGGACGGAGCCATGCGGGTTATGAATGTATCCGATCCAGTATACGCTCCCAATTCAAAGGGCGGCCCCAAGGCCGACAGTGAACGTTATCCTGAAGTGGCGACTTGGAAAGCTAGCGGAGATTTTATCCGCGCTGCTTACACCAAGCATAAGGACGATGACGACTGGGGACAAGCCTGCACTATGGTGCGCAAAGTCTTGGATGATGCAGCCCGAGACCGGCTTGTATCTAATGTGGTTGGACACCTGAAGAAAGGTGTCACCGAGCCTGTGCTGCAGCGTGCTTTCGAATACTGGCGCAATATTGACAAGGAAATCGGTGACTGTATCGCCGATGGTGTCAAAGCAAGCTGATCCACCCACTAATTGAAAAAATCGGAAATAATGAGGCTTTAAAATCAATATCATTCTTGGAAAAACTCTTTACTTCAGGATTGTTCCAAAAGCCAACAGGAAATTTTTCTTCATTTCACTCTCCTATAAAAAAACGAATCATGATGCACTTAAATCAGTTCGGACCAAATAATCCCGTGGAGACCACGGAGTTGGCAGCATCGGCTCTAATAAGCTTCTTTTCTGTGTTTTATTCGGTAAACAAAGACTTCCTTTTTTTTATCATTGATTCTATATATGATCCGATAGTTCCCTGAACGGATACGATATCCTTGTTCTGCTGTGAGCTTAAGGCAACCATGAGGCCTTGGATTTTCATGCAGAGAATTGATCTTCTTTACACAAATATCGAATGTTTTTCCTCTCAATTTATCCAGGTCTTCCTGAGCCGGAGGAAGAAGGAGTATTTTATACACGCCTTTTTTTGAGATAATCTTCGATAGAAATGGCTTCTTTTTCTAAAGAGCGTAGAGTTTTTAAATCCACCAAATCCTCTTTCAGTTCCTCTCTTTCGAGCCGCTCTTCAAGGGCTTTTTCCACAAAAAAGCCATACTTGATTCCCCTTTCTTTACAGAATTTTTTTACCCTATTTGCGGTTTTGTCATTAACCTTAACAGCAAATGTTGTTTTAGACATATCAGTAAAAGATTAACACAAAACTGAAACAATAACAAACTAAATATATTAAAAGTTATAAATAGTTTAGATTAGTTAGCTGACTAGACTATTTTTTTCTTTTTTTCTCTCTGTACTTCAAATCTTTTTCTTTGATTTTATGTGCCATATGCACGCTCTTGCCGAAGTTGGGCGGTTTTTCAGCTTTTGTTTTTTTATGAAGACTTTCCAAAACATTCAATTGATTCAATAATTTTTTCTCGATATGCCTTTCTGATAGAAGCGCAACAATATAGGTATTGAGGGAAATATTTTCATCTTCTGCCTCCCCGGAGAGTGCCGCATGAAGACTTTTTGGCATCCGAACACGGAGCTGTCCGCTATAAGTAGTGATTTTCTCAGGCGGAGGCAATGGCTTTCCAGATTCTTTGAAAGCTTCAAAATAAGCTTGAGCTGCGATATGTAATTCTGACAATGCTTGCTCGCGTGTGGCTCCGACCGCACTGAGACCTTTTATCTTCGGAATTGTCGCAATAAAGCCATTGTCTTCGTCACTCCATTTAATGGAAACCGCATGTTTATCCATGGTTCACTCCAAAACATCCAGATTATTATCTTCTATAAAGGACAATAGCTGCCTGATCTGGTAGGGCTTTGCCATTCCATCTTTCATTTTTTGGATTGATATAAGAAAAAAAGGATCATCTCTTTTATAAATGAAATGCGAACCCTTGATTCTTTCACAATTAAGTCCGATGCATTCACACAATTTCTTCATTTCAGAGAATCTTAGGCCTTTCGGATTTTCTATTGCCCTCTGGTATAAAGCATAGCATTTCTTGTTCAATTGTTTTAAATCCTAAAATCATATTTAATTGGTACCATATATGGAACCAATTGTCAATAATGAGTAGATAATCATTAAGCAGAGCAATCACCAGAACCGCCAGGCCGGAAAGGATAAAGATCCACACACTCAAGTCGACCCTATAGGCAAAACTCTGCAGCCATTTGTTGATGATGATATAAGCCAGGGGCAGGGCAATGAAATTTGCCAGCAAGACCAGACAGATAAAATCCTTGGAACAGTAAATACAGTACCGTCATACCTATTTACCTTTTTTTTAGAATTTCTTAAAATATCCAGAATTAGAGACTTCTGCTCCAGAAAAAAATCTCTATAAGGAGAATCAATCATGTCTGACAGATCAAAAAAGAAAATCGCTCTGACTTCATTCATTTTCATTCTTCTTATTATGGCTGGCCTCTTTGCTTTTGAAATTATGGAGATTGTGAGTGTAGAGGGACAGCATAGATTCTACATCGGTCAAAGGAATAAAAGTGAAGCTCGTTTTGAAATGATAAAAAATTGGTATTCAGAAGAACTCGAAAAATTTGAAAGAAAAGAAAATCCAGATGTCCAAGAACTAATCAAAAAATACAACCGGGTTTTAGAGGTCAACAAAGAATACCTAGACCAAAAATTCACAGTAAACCACACATCTGAAGGAAAAAGAAAATCTTATTTTAAATTTCTCGACTACGCCATTAAAAACGGACACTGCGGCTTGAAAATCAAACAAGACCATTTTGGTTTTATCTTGGAGGATGTCATAGAGTATTACCAGCCCAAAATAACTTCTCTCCAATCCGATGATGAATTTATCTTTTACTGTGATGAAATGATCTCTGTCCTTGATGACGGACATACCTATATTGACTATAAGAAGAACGAATTAAACAAAAGCCTGGAAATCGGAATCACCAAAGAAGCAGACTGCTTTGTGGTGTCCGGATTCTACGAGACATTAAAAGGCAGGGCAGGCAACTTAGACATAGAGGATTATCTTCTTGAAATAAACGGTTCTCCTGCAGGAGACCTCTATAATCAGATCAAAAAGAAAACTATCTTTGCCCAGTATCCCAAAATGGAGGAGATTTTTTTAAGAAGGTTTTTTAGAAGCTATTATTTTTACATGAGAGATAAAATCAATCCCGAATATGCCACTCTCACTTTTGCCAAAAAAAGCGGTGAACGCTTCACTTTAAAACTCCCATGGAAACCGACTAGATCGGTCAGAAACATGTACGGAGTTCGCATCAGGAATCCCAAAAAACAGGGAATAAACGGCAAGATACTCGATAATAAGAACATCGGTTATATCAAAATCGACAAATGGGATCCTGATTTGATTGATGAATTTAATGATCTTTTCGATCAAATGAAAAACACAAGTGCTCTCATACTAGATGTGAGAAATAATTTTGGTGGAGATTACACCAATTTTGGACAGACAGTTATATCCAAATTTTTAGATGAGAATGTGGTGACTCTTTATAAAAAATTTAAAAATTCTGAACTGTATCACCGGTATGGATTTGCAGGACTTCATTACCAGGATGACCCTGATTATAAAGGGGAATTTTTCCCCTTGGTCCCAGTCAGATGCAAAGCTTCACAAACCAAAAAATACCAGAATCCTGTAGTCTTGCTTGTGAATCAAAAGCACTTCAGCTCAAACGACCTTTTTATCACTGCCTTTTACGACCTAAATCTTGGACCCATCATCGGTAGGATCAATTCATTCCAGATGCTGGGACAGCCCATAAGGATAAAAACCCCCTGGAATGATTGGGGTCTGGGATTGAGCGTCATGATCCACTATTCCCCTAAAAAAATTCTTTATGAAGACAAAAAAATCAGATTGGATAGACATGTGCCTCTCACCAAACAAGAAATTTTCGGCAAAAAAGACCCCATTCTTTCAAATGCCCTTGACTATCTGAAAAAGAAGCCAGAAAAACAGTGACACAATTTATTTTAAATTTATTTTAAATTGGGACGGTTTATCTATTTACCACATTTTTTCTTAAAAACGCAGAAAAAAGTAAATAAGATGAATAGGCGAAGAGGTCAACGGGCCTTACTATATTTATCTCTCGATCCTAGGGATAAACTTAATCTCTCCCCCATTAATCAAGTAACCTTCAGGGGGATCTCCAAATTTTATAACAAATTCTTTCCCTGCTAATACTTTGATTTCAGGTATTTTTAGGGTTCTTTGAAATCTCAGGGGATAAGGAGTTTTGATTTCGACTTTTTCATGGTAATGGACCATCACACTTCCCTGCTCCAGGGAAACCATCAGGACTTTCTTTAGCTTGCCATTATCCGGTGTGTCTTGGGAAGGGGTGATGTCATCCGCTGTCATTCCGATCCCCAAAATCCACTCTGGTTTTCCTTTGGCGCTTCCCCGGAAAAGGTCCATTCCGTCATAATAAGTGAAGTTAGCTCCGTAAAAGGTCCCTTGGCTTTTAAATGTTTTGGGGGTCTTCATCCACTCTAGATA
>DASRVI010000348.1:0-3082 GCA_035655135.1 Acidobacteriota bacterium
CGAACAACAAAAAATAAACATGAAAAACAAACCAATACTTTATCTCATTTGCAACGCCCACTTAGATCCAGTGTGGCTTTGGGAATGGGAAGAAGGCGCTGCCCAAGCCCTTTCGACCTTTCGAACTGCTGCCAAATTGTGTGAAGAATTTGATGGGTTTGTTTTCAATCATAATGAAGCGATTCTCTACAAATGGATAGAAAACTATGACCCACCTCTTTTTAAAAAAATCAAAAATCTCATAAAAAACAAAAAATGGCATGTTATGGGAGGATGGTATCTTCAACCTGACTGCAATATGCCCTGCGGTGAATCTTTGATCAGACAGATATCTTATGGCAAGAATTACTTTAAAAAGAAATTCAATGTAGACCCCAAAACAGCCATAAATCTGGATCCTTTCGGACACACCAGAGGACTGGTGCAGATTCTTCGTAAATCTGGTTATCATTCTTATCTCTTCTGCAGACCTGACTCAGAAAAGCTAGATCTCCCCGGAAATGACTTCATATGGGTAGGATTTGACGGATCCAAAATCACAGCCCACAGAACTCCTTATCATTATAATTCCCAAATGGGCCGATCTGCCCAAAGAATAAACTTATGGCTTAAAGAGAATAAAAATAAAAACGTGGGTCTTCTCCTATGGGGGGTCGGCAATCACGGCGGAGGTCCTTCCAGAAAAGACCTGATCCAAATAAAAAAATTAGAACAAAAAAATAAAAAATGGGAAATCAAACATTCCATACCCGAAAGCTATTTCAAAGACATTGAGAACAAAAAACTTCCCTTGTTTGAAGAAGACCTTAATCCATGGGCTGTGGGCTGTTACACCACTATGAGTCAGGTCAAACAAAAACACAGAAAACTTGAAAATACCTATTATTTGACTGAAAAGATGATTTCCCATGCTTTTCTGAATGGTCTGATGGATTATCCCAAACAAAAGCTCAGTGAAGCCTTAGAAGACCTTCTCTTTTGTGAGTTTCACGATATCCTCCCAGGTTCTTCTATTCCTGAAGTAGAGGAATACGCTCTCCAAAGAATGGACCATGGGCTTGAAATCTTGTCCCGACTCAAAAATAAAGCTTTTTTTAGACTTTTATCTGGCCAAAAAAAAGCAGAAAAAGGTGAATTCCCTATCCTGGTCTATAATCCTCATCCATATTCATTGGATGAGATCATTAGTTGTGAATTCCAACCTGATGAACCCAATGAAAATCCTGAGACATACTGGATACCTGAGCTTAAAGATAAAGATGGAAGAAAAATAACCTGCCAGCTTGAAAAAGAAAGCAGCAACATATCAAATGACCACAGAAAACGAGTGGTGTTCAGAGCCAGGTTAGATCCCACATGCATGAACCGATTTAATGTTTCTTTAAAAAATGGAAATCCTCCTAAAACTAAAATCAATGGGATTTCTTCTGATCTAAAACTAAAATCAAATAAAGCTGAATTGATTATCAATTCCAAAACTGGACTAGTGGATGGATTTCAATCATCAGGTATTCATTTCCTTAAACCAGGCTCATTCACATTGAAAATCATGGATGATGACCCTGACCCATGGGGAATGAAAGTTGATTCCTTTACAAATTGTATTGGCGAATTTTCTCTCATGGATTCAAAACAAAGCGCATCCTTTTCAGGAACAGGAAGAAGTTCTCTGCCTCCGATAAGAATAATTGAGCAGGGTTCTGTCAGAACCACAGTGGAAGCTTTTTTTCATTACCATCATTCTTATGCTTGTGTCCGGTATAAAGTTCCTAAAAAAGGAAAATTTCTTGAAATCGAAATCAAATTATTCTGGAACGAGAAAGACAAAATGGTAAAGCTGTCCATACCTACCTGTTTTGAAAACGGAACCTGTTTCAGCCAGGTTCCCTGCGGACTTCAAAAGCATTCCAGTTCTGATAAAGAAAATGTTACCCAAAAATGGCTGGGAGTGAGGTCAAAAAACAAAAAATACATGCTCACTCTTATAAATGAAGGCATTTATGGCTATGACTTTATATCCGGAGAACTCAGAACTTCACTGCTTCGTTCTCCAGCTTATGCAGCTCATCCAGTAAACGGAAAACCTTTAGTGCCTCTGGATCGTTTTGAAGACAGAATAGACCAGGGAAGAAGGACTTTTCGATTCTGGCTTGAAATCGGCACTTGTGAAGACCGCCTTTCTTCAATAAATCGTGAATCCATAAATAAAAACCAATCCTATTCAGCTCTCTGCTGTTTCCCCTCAGGAGAAGGCCGTTTACCTAAACAAAGCATAGTGATAAAAGATAATTCAATCCAACTCATGAGCCTTAAAAAGGCTGAAGAAAAAAACTGGCTGATCATCAGACTGTTTGAACCCTTGGGGCAAAAGAAAAAAATAAAATTTGACATCCCTGTAATCCAAAGGGAATTTGAACTGTCTTTAAACCCTTTTGAAATAAAAACCCTGGGGATTGATCTTGATTCCAAAGAAATGTTTTTCACAGATCTTTTAGAACAGAAAAATGCATCTGAATAACCAAAACAAAACTGTTTCAACCGTGATGGTCGGGATCGGAGGATACGGACATTATTACACCAATGTGTTGATTAAAGAATACTACCGCGGTCTTATTGACATCATAGCTGCGGTAGAACCTTTTCCAGAAAATTCCTCTCATTCTCAGTGGTTTTTAAAACAAAGCATCCCTCTTTACCCCACATTAGAACAAGTCTTTGCCAACCATGATCATATTGACCTGGTCATTATATGTTCTCCAATACATCACCATGTGCCACAAAGTTCATTGGCTCTCCAGCAAGGAAGTCATGTTCTCTGTGACAAACCCCTGGCATCCACTGTGCAGGATGCTGATTCCTTGATCAAATTAAAAAAAGATTCAGGCCATCATGTGCTGCTGGGATATCAGTGGTCCTATTCGACTCCTATACAATCCTTAAAAAAGGATATACAAAAAGGACTTTTTGGAAATCCTATCCGAATGAAATCATTATGTCTTTGGCCGAGAGGATTTGAATATTATTCTAGAAATGACTGGGCTGGAAAACTAAAAGATTCGGACGGAAAATGGATTTTAGACAG
>DASRVI010000349.1:0-5966 GCA_035655135.1 Acidobacteriota bacterium
CAAACGAGAAAAGTGTTCAAATCATTGTTCTTAAAAAAAACTTGTTTATCGCTGAAGCAAAATGAATAATAAAAACATCGCCATTTTTTTATGAATAATTCAGAATGTTAAATCTTCGGATAAGTAGAAGCCCTTATATAAAAAAATTATTTTCAATTTTTTTCATCTTAATTGCTCTCGCCTGCCTCTATATCATTTTATTCGAGCAAACCAGCCCGGAAAAAAGAGTGGTGCTGGGAAGCGAAATATTAATTTCCCGACATTTTTCAGAAATCAAACACCAGCGTTTGGGTGTGGTGGTGAATCATACCTCCAGGCTTCCAAGTGGAAAGCACCTTGTGGACGCTCTTATCGAAAAAGGCGCTGCGGTGAAGGCTCTGTTTTCTACAGAGCACGGATTCCTGGGCGATCAAGAAGCCGGTCAAATCATTGATGACAGCCGGTACAAAGGAATCAATATTTACAGTCTCCACGGAGCCAGCAAAAGACCCACCCCCCGGCAGACCAAATATTTAGATGCTTTTATCTACGACATCCAGGATGTGGGAGCTCGATTCTACACCTATATCACCACTATGAAGTACATACTTGAGTCAGCCGCGCATGAAAACATCCCTATTTATATCCTGGACCGTCCCAATCCAACCGGCGGCCAAATCATAGAAGGACCTATCCTGGATATGAGACTCCAGTCTTTCACTGCACCTTGTCCTATCCCTATCCGCTACGCTATGACCTGCGGAGAACTAGCCCTGATGATGAAAGGGGAGAATTGGATCCCAAACAACACAGATATCCGGGTGATTAAAATGAAAGGATGGAAAAGAAATTTTTTTTGGGAAGACACCGGTCTTCCGTGGATCCAGACTTCCCCTAATATCCCCCGATCTGACACGGCTCTTGCCTATCCGGGAACAAGCCTCTTAGGGGGAATAGGACTCAACCACGGGATAGGAACTCTCAACCCTTTTCTTCAGTTCGGAGCGCCCTGGCTGGATCCTGAAATCATCATACAGAATGTGGATAGAAAAGCTGTCCAAGGGATAAAGCTCACACCGATTGCTTACATTCCCCGAACCATCCCTGGAAAAACCGCTTATCCTCCTTATAACAACAGGCAGTGTCAGGGAATTCTTATGTCCATCCTTCAAAAGGAAGAATTCCATTCTGTAGAATTCACCCTCGCTCTTATCAGGACATTGAAGGACTATTATCCGGATCAAACAAAAGTCATCACTGAAAAATTGGACAGTCTTTTTGGAAATGAATGGCTGAGGCTGTATATTGAAGAAAAGCTCTCCTATGAACAGCTTTACAACTGCATGAAAGCAGATGAAGAAAAATTCCGCCAACAAAGAAAAAAATACCTACTTTATTAGTTTAAATGACCTTCCCCCGAAATAGTGGACACACCGAAGCGTTTGTTGCGTTGGGATTGCTTCGTTTCCTGCGGAAACTCGCAATGACAATTTTATGCTTATTGTTGGCTGATGATTTCTTTGACCCGCATGAGCTGCACCTGGTATGACCTTTCCATCTCTTCCAGCCGTCCTGAAATATAACGTATGGTTTCTTTGAGATTGGGGATGAGAATATGCTCCAAGGCATTGACCCGGCGCCGGGTGACCTCTATCTCTCTGGCAAAAAGCTCCACTGCTTTCCACAAACGTGCGATTTCCATCAAATCTTCCAGAAGTTCCCGCATCTTTTTTAACCCTACATCCAGCTCGCTTTCTGTATTGAAAAAATCATAATCTGAAATCTTAAGCTCTTTAATCTCGAATTTAGGTATGGATAGATTGAAAATCTTTTCCGGCTCCACTGCCAGTTTTAAATCGCCTTCTGGAATGAACTTTTCTATTTGTTCTCTAGAATCTCTGGTGCGGGCAAGAGCAAATGAAATAAAAATCTTATCGAGCTTTTCCTGGATTCCTTCCTGTAAATCACTCAGCTTTCTCATGAGCTCAAGGAACTGCCTCATGATTTCTTCTAACTTATCTTTGAGCAGCTTATGTCCCCGCTCTGCCAGTTTAATCCGCTTACGCAGACGCAGAAGTTCCATCCGGTTTGGATTGACCTTCAATCTCATTTTTCTTCAGGATAATACTTATCTAATAATTCCGGACTGATCCTCTTCAGTTCCGACCGAGGAACCATAACCAGAAGCCTCCATCCAAGGTCCAGGGTTTCCTCTATGGAACGAGACTCATACTCACCCTGGCGCACAAATTCATTCTCATATTTATCAGCAAATTCTAAATAAATTTTATCCATGTCAGAAAGGGCGGCTTCTCCCAAAATAAGAGCCATCTCTCTGGCATCCTTGCCTCTCGCGTAACAGGCAAAAAGCTGATTCAAGACATCAGCGTGATCTTCTCTGGTTTTTCCCTCTCCGATTCCTTTGTCCTTAAGCCGGGAAAGACTGGGAAGAACGTCTATAGGAGGATAGATTCCCTTGCGGTGGATTTCTCTACTCAACATTATTTGACCCTCAGTGATGTATCCGGTCAAATCAGCAATGGGGTGGGTCTTATCATCCTCCGGCATGGTGAGAATGGGGATATAAGTTATGGATCCTGTTTTTCCTTTGATCCTGCCAGCCCTCTCATACATGGTCGCCAGGTCGGTGTACAGATAACCAGGATAGCCCCTGCGGCCGGGAATTTCCTTACGGGCTGCTGAAATCTCTCTGAGCGCTTCAGCATAAAAAGTATAATCAACCATTATGACCAGGACATGCATGTCTAAATCAAAAGCAAGATATTCAGCACAAGTGAGCGCCAGTCTGGGGGTGGCGATCCGTTCTATGGGAGGCTCATTGGCCAGATTCAGAAACATCACAGACCTTTCCAGGGCTCCGGTGTCCCTAAAATCTTCAATGAAAAAATTAGCCTCTTCAAAAGTAATTCCCATGCCCCCAAAAACCACAGCAAATTTCTCTTCCTTGCCCAGCACTTTAGCCTGTCTCGCTATTTGAGCGGCTATTCGGGAATGGGGAAGTCCGCTTCCGGAAAAAATGGGAAGTTTCTGACCTCTCACCAGAGGATTCATGCCGTCTATGGAAGAAATCCCGGTTTGAATAAACTCAGAAGGATAATCCCTTGCCTGAGGATTGATAGGACTTCCGTTTATATCCAGCATTTTCTTGGCTATGATCTCCGGGCCTCCGTCTTTGGGGAAGCCAGAACCGTCGAATATTCTTCCGACTATTTCTTCGGATACACCCAGTGTCTGGGAACGGCCCAGGAATCTAACCTTTGATTGGTCTATATTCAACCCAGTGGTTCCTTCAAAAACCTGAACCACCGCTCTTTCCGTTGAAATATCCAGCACTTCCCCCCTGCGCAGTTGGCCTCCTGGAGCCTCTATTTCAACTAACTCTCCGTATTTCACATCTTCGATCTTTTCAACAATCACCAAGGGGCCCACTATATTGGACACCGTTAAATATTCTTTATGCATTTTCAAATCACCCTTTTTTCTTTTGCTGTTCTTTAAACACTCGGTCGATTTCAATAAAAACATCCTGGACAGAATCCTCGCCCTCTTCAGGTATAAATTTCATCTTGGAAATCCGTTCTCTTACCTCCAGACCTGTGATATCCTCCAGGCTCACCCCATCCTCAAGAGCTTTTAGACCCAGATTGTGAAAATGAATGATGATTCTCAGCATTAAATACTGCTTTCTTAAGGAAGTATAGGTATCCTGAGGATGAAACGCATTCTGGTGGAGAAAATCTTCTCTTATTGACTTTGCTGATTCAAGCACCATCCGCTCTTTATCAGAAAGAGATTCCACTCCCACCAGTCTTGCAATCTCCAGAAGTTCAGCTTCTTCTTCCAGAATTTTTATGGCTTCCTGTCTTATATCGACAAAGTCTTCAGCGATTTCTTCACGCCAGTTGTCTTTGACATTATCCACGTATAAAGAATAGCTGTTCTGCCAGTTTATAGCCGGGAAGTGCCTCTCATTGGCTAGTCTATCATCCAGCGCCCAGAATACCTTAACCACTTTGAGGGTGGACTGAACCACAGGATCAGACAAATCTCCTCCGGGGGGAGAAACCGCACCAATAACACTCAAAGCTCCCTCCCTATTATCAGAACCCAAACAGTCCACTCTTCCCGCTCTTTCATAGAACTCAGCCAGTCTGGATGCCAGGTAGGCCGGATAACCTTCTTCGCCGGGCATTTCCTCCATTCGTCCGGAGATCTCTCTTAAGGCTTCAGCCCAGCGGCTGGAAGAGTCAGCCATCAAAGCCACAGAATAGCCCATATCCCGAAAATATTCAGCTATGGTCATGCCCGTATAAATAGAAGCTTCACGGGCCGCCACAGGCATATTTGAGGTGTTTGCTATAATGATGGTTCTCTCCATCAAGGGACGGCCTGTGAGAGGATCCTTGAGTTCAGGAAAGCTCAATAAGAGGTCAGCCACTTCATTTCCCCGCTCGCCGCAGGCAACAAACACAATGATCTGAGCATCAGACCATTTAGCCAATTGATGCTGGACCACTGTCTTGCCGCTTCCAAAAGGTCCTGGCACACAGGCTGTTCCTCCTTTTGCCATAGGAAATAGAGTATCCAGGACTCTCTGTCCTGTAATAAGAGGGTCGGTGGGCATCTTCCTTTTTTTCACTCTTCGGTTTTGGCGGATCGACCAAACTTGAAACAGCCGGATTTGGTATTCACCCTCTTCGCCTTTAATAACAGCAGCCTTCTCTTCAATGGTCATGTTTCCTTTTTTTATTTCAACCACTTTGCCTTTGTTCCCGGGAGGCACCATGATCTTATGCTTTATAAGGGGAGTCTCTTCGATTTCTCCCAAAAAATCGCCTTCTTTGACTTCCTGCCCTTTCTTGACCATAGGTTTAAAATTCCATTTCTTTTTCCTGTCCAGAGGAGGGACTTCGATTCCTCTTGTTACAAAATCTCCTTCCTTAGCTCTGATCACATCCAGAGGACGCTGGATCCCATCAAAAACCGAGCGAATCAGTCCTGGCCCCAGCTCCACGCTTAATGGCTTTCCGGTCAATGCAACAGGTTCTCCCGGGCCTACGCCAGTGGTATCTTCATAAACTTGAATAAAAGCTTTGTCTTCTTCAAGTTCAATGATTTCTCCGATGAGTCCCATTTCTCCTATTCTGACCATATCGTACATCTTTGCTCCCAGACATTCGGAAGCAACCACCAAAGGTCCGGCGGTTCTAATGATTTTTCCTTTTTTCATTTTTTATCTTTCCCTCTAACTAAAGAATCCGAGCCCGTAGCTTTTATGGAAAGGTCTTTCATCTTTCTTTGTAAAAGATCTGACACCTCTCTGTAATCAGAAAATCCTGCGATAACCGGACAAAATTTTTTCTCCAGTTGATCAATCTCCTTTTTCAAGGGCTCTAAAAATTGATGGTGGACAAGGCAAAGAGCGATCTCTTCTTTCTCAAGCCCTTTTAAAATGTCTCTCGCCTCCTCTATATCCATTGGAGTATACACTTTTAGACCCAATGCTTTTAATGGTAAAATTAAATCAGCATCTCCCATCACAGCTATTTTGTCAAACATAAGTCTCACTGATCCTGTTCTTTAACAAATCCTTAGGAATATGATTTATTTTCCCTACTCCCACCATGCGGAACAGACCCAATTCTCTCTTTTTTGACAGCACATAGGTAAAAACAGGTTCGGGTCCAAACACAACATATCGAGACTTTCTCAAATATTTCATGAGAAAATCTTCAAACTTTTTTTCCATCTCCACAAAAGACTCCTTCTCCTGTAGAAAATCAATTCCCTTACTCCATTCCTCAAAATAAGGACTGTATTTAAGAGCCTCAGTGATATCAGAATAAGAAAGGTCATAAAACTGCTGTATTTTATACTTTTGGATAAATCCTCCGGCCATTAAAATCGAATTGAGTTTTTCCTGAGCCAGCTCTAAGTACTTCACCCGGGCCAGCATTTTAAGATTA
>DASRVI010000350.1:0-2991 GCA_035655135.1 Acidobacteriota bacterium
CTGGAATATGATATGTTAAAGTTAGACCGAAAATACATCAAAAAACAAGTCAAAAAGGACCCCTCTTTAGAAAATCTTTATTCCTCCATAAAAAATGATCTCAACGAAATAGAAAACAAAATAAAAGGATTTACTTACTCTCCAAATCCTCTGGTCAAAGAAATCAGCAAGTATCTTTTCAAAAAATCTGGGAAAAAAATTCGTCCTGCCATTTTGACCCTTTGCGCTAAACTCTGCAACTATACAGGAACCGATCATATCCTTATGGGAACTCTTGTAGAAATGATTCATACCGCCAGCCTTATTCATGATGACATCATCGATGGCTCTGATAAAAGAAGGGGAAAAGAAACTGTTCACACGCGGTGGGGTCCCAACATCACAGTCCTCCTCGGGGACTATTTATATATAAACACCATAGGGACTTCTTTAAATACAGAGCACCTAGAAATAACAAAAATTCTTTTGCAGGCTTCCACAAAAATGATAGAGGGTGAGATGAATGAATATTATCTAAGCGGAGATCTCGCCATCACCGAAGAAGACTATTTAGACATTCTGGATAAAAAAACAGCTTCCCTCTTTTCAGCTTGTTCTCAAATCGGAGGAAGGATAGCCAACGCAAAGGAAAAACATATAACACTATTGAGAAAATTTGGAACCTATTTAGGAATGAGCTTTCAGTTAATTGATGACTTATTAGACTATTCTGGAAATCCTGATTCATTAGGAAAACCTATCCTTTCTGACCTAAGAGAAGGCCGCATAACTCTTCCTCTCATTTATACTTTTAACAATGACGGTCATGAAAACCGGGACCGCATTTCCGAACTCTTTAATCAGAAAAATTTCAGTAAATATTCTCTTAAAAACATTATAGATATTGTCAAATCCAATGGCGCGCTGGACTATACTTTCCAAAAGGCAAGTGAATTTTCAACTTTAGCACGCAACATATTAAATAATTTTCCCGAATCCGATTATCGAGAAAGCCTAATCCGAATCTCAGACTATATTCTCCACCGGAACAAATAATCCAGGTTAATATGACGTTTTTGATGAATGGTAAATTTGGAGAAAATGTATATATATATTTTATGATTAATTAAGATTAAAAATGCTGGAAATAGAAGTTAAAATCAGAATGCATGATTTTAAAAAAACACAGGAAAAACTTCTTTCTTTAGGTGCCGATCTATACAAACCAAGATATTTTGAAGAAAATATCCTTTATGACTTTCCTGAGAAAAAACTCACAAAAAGAAATCAAGCTTTAAGACTCCGGTCATTAGGCAAAAAAAGCATCCTGACTTATAAAGGGGAATTACAAAAATCCAGGAAATTCAAAATAAGAAATGAACATGAAACTGAGGTGAAGAACAAAAAGCAACTGCAAAAAATATTGTCTTCTCTCGGTCTCAAACAAATTTTTACCTATCAGAAACACAGAACTGAGTTTCGAGCAAAAAATCTGAAAATATTTTTAGATGAGACGAAAGCAGGAACATTTATAGAGCTTGAAGGAGAAAGAGAAGATATTGTGAAGTTCACAAAAAAAATGGGGTTCTCAAAAAAAAACTTTATAAAAACTGACTACATAACTCTCATCAAAGAAATAGATGCCCGAAAAAAAATTTAGACGATTTGTTTTATTGATCCTCTGACTTTTGTTCCTTCTTCTCTCCTCTTTCAACTTCATCCAAAACCCTAAAATCAACCGCTCCCCTTTGAATCTCTTCTTGGGCAATACGAATGAGGCTCTTAGATTTGGATTTTATTTTTGGTTTAGCGCCTTTTAAAAGCTGCCTTGCTCTTTTTGAAACGAGCAAGATAAACTTATACTTACTGTCTAAATCTTTGTAAGAATCCAATTATTAAAATCTCCTGTTCGATATATCAGCAAGTAAAATAACAAAAATAAGTCTTAAATTCAACATATAATTTAATCTAACCTGAATTATCCCCAACTAAATCTTAGGGCTTCATGGCATGATGGAACTTAAATAGGGTAGTCCCCATAAAAATTTGACAATAAATAGGGACTTAATTAAACTATTTAAGCCTTGGTGACCCGTTAGCTCAATTAGGCAGAGCAGCTGACTCTTAATCAGCAGGTTGAAGGTTCAATTCCTTCACGGGTCACTTTTTTTGACTTCCTGAAGAAAAAATCTTTCTTATATTTTTCATAACTTTGACAAGGGTTCTGTCTCCATCCTCAATGAACAATTTTTCTGTAGTGCTCCTAAAATATGCATTATGATAAACTTCAGATTTATTTTTGGATTTGTTCTGGTCATCCTCTCTTCTTTTCCCTGGATCACTAAGAATTCTATAAGCCTTCTCAATCCTTTCTAAAATTTTTTTTCTCTGATCTTCATCCATCAGAGTGTAATGAGCCAACGAATTTTTTTTATAAGAACTTTGAGCTATTTTATAAGCCCTCTCTATATCCTGCTGGGAAGCACTCTGGCTAACATTCATGATTTTATAGAGATCTATGTCTTCACTATCTCTTTTTTTCATCTTTATCTTTCTCAAGGAGTTTAGAAGCAATGGAAACTAAGGCTTTTCCAACATCCGAATCTTGATATTCATTAATAAAGGGAGTTAAATTTTTTACACTCTCATGAACCATCTCATTAAATGGGATAGCTCCCAGATAATCTAAGTCTATCACCAGAATTTTTTGAACTACATTAGAAATGGACTCTCCAAGCATAAAATCTTTTTCATGTCTTGCCTTATTAATGATAAGGCTTGGTTTGAATTTTTTCAGGGCCCGATACAGCAGGTCTGCATAATATTTATCTTGAGAGATAACCTCACTAAGAAAACTATACACCGACCTAGAATTATCCTTTATCTGCTCAGTCACTTTTTTAATCAAGTCCTGGATCTGATAATGGTCAATGTACAATTTTAGTAGCCTTATAATACATGACTTTAAAAAGTAATAAGCATTCTCAATAGATGTTGGTTCTGGATTGATAA
>DASRVI010000351.1:0-2186 GCA_035655135.1 Acidobacteriota bacterium
CCTGAAAAAATGGGGGTATGAGTCCACTGTCACCCATAACGGCAAACAAGCTTGGGAGGCTTTTAAAGAAAATATCCAAAACACCCATCTTCATGAAAAAAAAGCTTTGCGAATAGCTATCCTGGACTGGCAAATGCCGGGAATGGATGGCATCGAACTCTGTAAAAAAATACGCCAATTAGCCAAAGAAAGAAATGATATATATATCTACATCATCTTGTTAACAGGAAAAGACCGTCAAAAAGAAATCATAAAGGGGCTGTCAGCAGGAGCTGATGATTATATCACCAAACCTTTTGACTATATGGAACTGAGAGTCCGGCTGAAGAATGCGGAAAGAGTCATTCTCACTCAGGATAGAGAGCGCGAGCGGGCCACCACAGACAACCTGACTCAATTATGGAGCCGGAATAAAATCCTGGAATTTTTAAGTGAAGAAACAGAAAGAGAGGGGCGATACGGCGAAATAACAGGCGTGATCATGGCAGACATTGATTTCTTTAAAAAAACAAACGACACACATGGTCATCTGGTGGGCGATCAAGTCTTAAAAGAAGTCGCCCAAAGATTAAAAAATTCCATGAGAAGATATGATAAAATCGGACGTTACGGAGGGGACGAATTCATTGCCGTTTTTCCAAGATGCGGGACTAAACAAATAAGCTCTGTGGCAGAAAGACTCAGACTATCTGTGAGCGGTAAAGACATAACCACAAGCGCGGGTCCTTTGAAAGTAACCATAAGCATAGGAGCCACTTGTTCAGAAAATCATCCCTCCATATCAAGCGAAGAACTTATTAAAACCAGTGACAAAGCTCTTATGAATGCCAAGAAAAAAGGACGGAATAATTCCATCATTCTCCCCATAAAAACAGACTAAAATCAAAAAATGAATCTCACTGAAAAAAACAGCAAGAAGATTCCCATTGATTTAGAGCAGGTTATGGAAAGAGTGGGACAAGACAAAGAGTTTCTTTATAAACTTCTCAATATATATACAGAAGACTTTCCAGAGAAAATCAAGAAGCTTGAACAATCAATAGCTGAGAAAAAGTATGATTCAGTTCAGGAATTAGGTCATTATTTGAAAGGCTCCTCATCAAATTTAGGATTGATTGAACTTGAAAAAGAATCTTTTACCATGGAATGCGCTGGAAAAGAAAAGGATATCCAAAAAGCTCAGAAAACATTGAAAAAATTACATAACGAATTTAATATTCTTAAAAAATATATCAAAGAGGAAATGTCGGGCTGATTCCTTTTAAATTCTCTATCATTTTATCTAAATATTCTTCTCCTGTATCCTTGAAAGAATCTTTGATTTCCATCACTCCGCAAATGAATCTGCCTTTTCTAGCCATAAAAATGTTATCATAATAGCGGTCTTTTATCAGGAATCCATAAGAAGTTTCTTTTATCTCCTGGTCTTTTTTAGCCTCAATGTATTTTTTTATCATCTGTTGAGCTTCCTGTTCACTGCCTCCTTTTATGAGGAAACAACTGAATTCATTTTCATCTATTAGATAATCTGCAGTATAACCTGTGTGGAGAAAATCATATCCTAAAAAATTAATTAAAATAAATCTCTCTGAGTTCGCGGTCAATCCTTGGGATGGAAAAATTTTTAGTTCATCGGGAAAGCTGTAAGGCCCAGGCACTTTTTCTGATATTTTTTCCGCAAATTTTTTCAAATAATCTCCTGATTCATCACCGCATTCAAAAGACATCAGCTTCACATAATATTGTCCTATCAGAAAATTCAGTGTCCCCTGCTCTAAATAACCTTGAGTCCCTACAGAAATAAAATGGCTGCCCGGATATCTTTCTGAGCTGTAAATCCCGAATGAATTGTTTTTATCTCCCATATCATAGACCTCTAAGACCACATCACATTGATCATTCTTCTTATACTCAGCCACAATCAGTTCTTTAAACTCATATGAAATATAACTCTCTGCCGCACCGTTTATATACTCGAAAAGATTCTCTGGATGATAAATCTGTGGAGATTCCACTACTTTCCAGGATTCAAGTTCAGGCAGCAGACTCTTCACATCCCTTCCTGATTCGCTATTAATAGGGCTCCATAAAATTCCAAAAAACAAAAGCAAAGCTGACAAAAAATACATTAGATGTTTTTTTTGTATCCTCATTTTCTTTTCTCCAAAAAAGATCTTTTTTTTTAG
>DASRVI010000352.1:0-5548 GCA_035655135.1 Acidobacteriota bacterium
GTAGAAGGCAACCCTTACCTGAGCAGAATCATAGTGCTTCCGAGAAAGCAGAAATCAAGAGACTTGATAAAAAGTATAAAACAAATCAGGAAGACCAAGTATGATGTCCTTATTGATTTATTTGGAGGCCCCAAAGCAGCATGGATCACTCTTTTTACCAAAGCTAGGTTAAAAATCGGGTATGCGGTTAGATACAAGAGTTTTATCTATGATAGGCGCATTTCCCGAAGTTCGAAAAAAGGTCCTATTCACAGTGTGGAAAACCATATTAATCTTGTCAGGGCTCTAGGAATAAAGGTGAATCCCATACCACCTCTCCTGGTTCCTGAAGCTTCAGGAGAAGAGAAGGAAAAAATTTCTGATTTTATTGAAAAAAATAATCTGGATAGATTTAAAATAATTGTTTTTCATATAGGAGCTGGCAGTATGTTCCGTGACTGGGGAAAGGATAATATGGTTGAGCTGATCAAAATGTTAAGCCAGGGACCGAAGATAAGACTTATCTTGGTTGGGTCAACTGAAGATCAAAAAAGAGCGGAGCAGATGGTCAAAGAGAGCGGTGTTCAGCTTTTTTCATTAGCCGGAAGATTGGGTTTGAAAGAACTCAGAGAGCTCATAAATCGGTCTGATCTTTTTGTGGGACCGGACAGCGGCCCCATGCACCTTGCTGCTTCTACAGAAACTCCTATAGTAGCCTATTTTGGCCCCACGCTGCCAGCCCGCTTTAAGCCTTGGAAAGCCAATGCTTTCATTATTGAAAAAGACTATGAATGCCGTTTCAGCTGCAGGCAGAAGAAGTGTGTGTATGGTGATTTTCGGTGTATTAAAACAATTACTCCAGATGAGGTTTACAAGGCCTGCCTTGAGTTTCTATAACACCGCGAATTTTTAATCTTTTGTCGGTCTGTCAGGATCAATAGTGGCTTCGTCAATAAGCATGACCGGAATATCCTCTTTAATAGGATAAACCCGGTGGCACTTAACACATTTGAGACCTTTTTCATCTGAAGTCAATTTGACCTCTGTTTTGCAAACAGGGCAGGCTAAAATTTCCAGTAGATGAGAATCTATGCTCATGTTTTTATCTCCAAAAATTTATCATAGTACAGCTTTTTGTCTTTGTCCAGAATTCTATAAGGTTGTACTCCTCTGTGAATTCTCCTTTTACTTCCAATCCGGAAGCCATAGGGGGAAGTTGAGGAACATCCTGATCATCTGCACTGTGGTCGTATTCAGGCAGATGAATTTCATAAAGACCAAAAAATTGGGATTTGACAGGGAGCATGTGGTTGTGATTCCCATAAAGGAGAAAGAAACTTTATCCATATAAGCATCTGGACATTTATCCTTTCCAGAGTCGGGGTGTTTTTAATCTCATTTGTAACTGTGAGTGTTCACACCTTTAGGGCAGCGTGCTCAAACCCTGTCAACACCCTGAGGTATGAATGATTTTATTTATGAACTCAAATCCTGACTTCAAAATCTCTATTCAGGTAAAATCAGTAGAATCAGAAACTGTTTTTATTTGTGATAGTTGACAGCAATTCCAAAAGCCCATGTGGTTCTCTCATATGATTCTTCATACGAACCCAACAGGCCATAATCAATGGTGGTTTCTGAATCCAAATAGCTGACCCAGGTGCTGCCAATATCAAAGCTCAGGTTTTCATTGACAATGTATCGGCCTCCAAAAAAGAAGGAATTACTGGACAATTCATGAGAGAAATCAGTCTGATAATCGTCAGAAACATCGATTTGAGACCACAGATAACCGGCACTCAATTTGATGTTATCAGTCAAACTGTACTCCAAGGCAGGAGCAATCTCATAAGAATTGGAATTGACCAAATCTTCCTGTCCTTCCCAATCTGCGTTTTTGTCAAAGCACAAGGTGAAAGAAACACCTGCTTTGAGTTCAGGTAGGATGTCGTATTCAGCTCCCACTGCAAGGATGGCAGGGATGTCGTTTCGAAATGTTACTCCATCCGGGAACATGCCTGTGTCATCAGCAGTGGTCTGATTTTCAAATTCGAGTTTGGTGTTGAATTCATAGCGAAGGCCTATATTCAGATTTTCACTCGGAGAGATATGGGCGCTTAAAATGGGAGTGAATCCAGTGGCGACTTGCTTGACATCGACAGATTGGTCAGAAAGCGAAGCAGCGGTACTCGGCATTCCAATAGTATTGAAGAACTGGGGGGCAGAGATCATACTGCTGCTGGGATTGAGCAGGGGATGATAAGGATTGATCATGATGTTTTCAATGGATCCCTCATAGGTATTCTTCGCAGAAATATAACGCAGACCCACTGCAGCAGAGAACATCTCATGGATTTGATAGGAGGCATTCAGCTGAAAACCGAAATAAATCGAGCTTCCTTTAAAAAAGATATCTGCTGAATACTGGCTAGTGGGGAGTCCCAATGAGGTTACAAGGAAAGGTAGGGTTGAGATTTCCGTTTCAAAAGATGGAAGTCCCTCTTTAAATTCAGCCGATCCTCCTCCGGCATTGGGGCCGAATCCAAAAGAGAACGCCAGCTTGTTTTTCTTATACACCACAAAAGCACTGGGAAAGATCGGGGCTTTCACATCACCGGTGTAGGTGTCATTATTGAGTAAGGGAAAAGCATTGATGACCGTCTTTTCTTGAAAGATGGTTTGGTTGTTCAAAGAAAAGTGCCAGCCATCCGATAGATGAGTAGTACCAGCCGGGTTGTAATAAACCGCATCAATATCTGTGGAGGCGTTTCGAGCGGGAAAACGCAGATAAAGAATACTCTGATTGGTGTTCGTGACAATACTTCCAAAGACCATAGGCATACTACAGAAGCCAATAATGAAAAAAATCAAAAGTTTTTTCATGCATGTTCCTCCATTTTTTTTATTTGAGGCTTTTAAATTGAGTGAAATATATAAGAAAAAAGAAATTTTTTCAATAATTTATTATCATAAGTTATCTACCAGAAGAGATAAGCCTTTTTTAGGGAGAGTCTAAAGTGTTTAGAATTTATGGATGTAGAAGATTTTTAAAGCATTTTTTCCTGCAACTATATTTTGCTTGAGAAATGTCCCCCGTCTGATATAACAATCATATCCTAGATTTATTTGTGAGCTTTGTGTTATGGATATTTTTATATTGAATGAGGAGATAGATAAGGATTCTTGTGCATTAGAAAACAATGAGTTGACCCAGTATTGAGAGAATTTAGCCAGAATACTGCCTACTTTTTGTTTTCCCATCTCTATTTTGAATCGGGACATGAGACCAGGCCCGAAATAATAGGGTTTCTGATTTTTTTGGCCGAACTGGCAGTTTTCTTGATCGATAGAGGGACTGGAACTTCCAAGTATGAGGGAAAAGACCCCGGAAGCGGTAGTGAAAAAATCTGGCTCAGAATTAAAAGTTGAAACCGCTCCCATCCCAATTCCCGCAGCAGATACCATATCTATAGTTTGAGTGTCGATGTAATCGTAGATTCCAAACACGCCGCTTAAACCATATTTTGTTTTTGTTCCGCTGAGCATGACAGTGGTGAAAATTTCTTTATCCAAGCCGTTGTCTTTTTGAAAACCGAGTCGACAATCAAGAAGAAACCAGTCGTAAGGTTTTATATTCGTTAGGTCTTTTTTTCTATAGTCTGTGTTTTCCACAGATAAACCGAGAAGATATTTTTGTTGGTTTGTTGTTGACCAGTAGGTTCCTATAGGAAAGTGAAATCTGTAATCATGATCTTCTGGAAACAAATTTAATCCGGATAATTTTTTTGGAAACAGACTATAGCTAAAGGAGGGATTGATGAAAAGAGTGAGAGTTTTCTGAAGAATTCCTTTAAAACCTGTTGAATTCTGACTCCAAAAGGATTCGGCAATTTGATAAAGAGGTCCTCCCAGCACAACTCCTCCTAAAGTTGTCATGAGAGTGTCATTGATAGAAGGATAGTTTGATTCGAAAAACAATTCCCACATCAGACTACCTGCGGCTGTGAAAAAAGTGGATTCCAGCGTGTCAAGACCGTTCAATCGAGCAGCGGAAAAGTAAAGAGCTCCATGATAGGGATGGGCAAGATTATTGCTTATAAAAGTACCTTTGTCCCACTCAAATCCATTATCTAAGTTATTGACTATAGACTTAACTGATATCTGAGCCCACTCTTTTTTGAGTATAAACTTATCAAAAGACCATACAGCAAGGTTTATTCCACTGATATCTAAAAACGCTCCTGCATAAGATTTATTTTCCTGGGAATAGGGTGACACATAAGAAGAGAGTTTAAAATCAAATTGTTGAGGATTGTGTTTAACCAAGCTGAATTCTGGATAAGTGTTTTTTATTTTTGGAGAGGAATCATGAAAAGGCAATGGGCCTTTATCTGAGGAGATGGTTTGTGGGGGGGCTATGAGTTTTTCTTTGTTAACATGGGAGGGACTGAGAGAAAAAGAATCGATATAAAAATCAGAGGAAATATTGTTTTTGTGTGTACTCTGTTTTAGCTCTGTTTCGTTTGCAAACAAAACAGAAAAATTAGGCAGCAAGAATATTAAAAATATGAGTGCAGCTTTTCTCATTTCCCCTCCAGTCTTAACTGATTAACAGGGAAATCTGATTATTATTAATATAAATATAAAATTTATTATTACATTATATTCTTACCATATTTATGGAAAAAAATCAATAAATGAAATCAGAGGTAAGCGTTTCCAAAACCGTGATAGAGTTTATTTTACATATAAGGGGAAGGGCAAGGGATTCCTAATCCCTTGCCCTCTCTCCTTACTAAACATTATACATCACCTGTATCACGGTTTTGGAAATGCTTGCAACTCAGAGTAAGTCGAGATTTATTGGAAGAGACTGAATTTGATTCTCAGACCGATCTGGAGGGATAGGCCTGATAAATTAAGCTTGGCTTTTTCTGGATTTGAGACTCCATATCCAGACGGGGTATTATCTCTGACAAAAAGGAGAGAAAAGGTTTCTTTATTAGGTGTTTCCCCTTCGTAAATATACATGTATCCTTCTTCTTTATACTCAAAACCAGTGGAATCTTTTTGGGTGTTTTCTCCTTTTAGATTTTTAACCTGTGCATAACGGCCGGATGCTTCTATGAAAAGGCTTAAATGGCGGCCTAGATCATGGACAAATCCTATTCCAAAGAATCCCCCGAGTTGGCTGGCGTCAGTTTCTCCCTTCCATTCCTGCCAAGTATCATTTTCAGTAATTCTGTAGAAATAAGTACAATCGGCCAAAATATATTCAATGCCGCTCTTAATATAGAATTCTGGAATGATATGGTAGGAGACAAAGGCTCTGATCGGAATAATCTCTATTTCAGGCCTGGTTTTAACATCTGTCTGCGTAAAATTGATTAAACTTTCTTTTTTACCATAAAAATAATCAGCTCCGATTCCAACATGAAGACCTTGTCCCAATGGTAGGCTTACCTCTCCTCCGAATAAATAATTAAGATGGAGAGGATGAAATTCTCCGGTTTTTTCTTGGCTCAGGGTGTTTTGATAGTAGTCAATAAATCCTTTGGATCCTTGGTTT
>DASRVI010000353.1:0-11008 GCA_035655135.1 Acidobacteriota bacterium
GATGAGACTTTAAAAGGGATTGCGGATATCATTATAGCGAAACAGAGAAACGGGCCTACTGGGAGAATATCTCTTGCCTTTTTGAACAAATATGCCAGATTCAGCGATAGAGAATTCCATACAGCTGAAGAATAACTTGTAAGAAAATTGAGTTGGGATCATGAAAAAGAGCAAATCAACTTTTGTTTGTCAAAACTGTGGTTTCCATTCGCCCAAATGGGTGGGTAAATGCCCCAGCTGTGGAGAATGGAGTACTATGATAGAGGAGATCGAGGAATCCAAAACTGAGCAAATATCTTTCCCTCCTTCAGCGCCCATGCTTTATGAAGAGGTCAAACAGGCCCGGAAACAACGGCTTAAAATAGGAATAGATGAGTTGAACCAAGTTTTAGGAGGAGGGGTTGTCCTTGGATCATTGGTCTTGATCGGAGGGGAGCCAGGAATAGGAAAATCCACGCTTTTGCTTCAAGTCAGCCGGGACTTTTCTGCAGAAGGGAAAAAAGTGCTTTATGTTTCAAGCGAAGAATCTCTAGAGCAGATTAAAATGAGAGGAGAAAGACTGGGAATAGACAAGGGAGAGCTTTATCTGCTGGCAGAGACGAATCTCGAAAGGATCATTTCACACGCCTCAAATCTCAATCCTCAGGTCTTTATCTTAGATTCAGTGCAAACTGTTTTTTCTTCTGAACTTTCTTCAAGCACAGGAACCATAAGTCAAGTCCGGGAAGTGACCAACCAGGTATTCAGGTTTGCCAAAAAAAACAACATATGTTCTTTTCTGGTCGGACACATAACCAAAGAAGGCTCTTTGGCTGGACCCAAATCTTTAGAACACATGGTGGATGTGGTGCTTTATTTTGAAGGGGAACGGGACCACAGCCATCGGATATTAAGAGCTTTCAAAAATAGATTTGGGCCGGTTTCTGAAATGGCTGTTTTTAACATGGAATCAACTGGATTAAGAGCCATTTCCAATCCTTCAGCTTTCTTTTTGAAAGAGAGACCAGAGGATGAACCCGGCAGTGTGGCTGTGTGCACCATCAAAGGGTCGAGGCCTCTCTTAGCTGAAATTCAGGCTCTGGTGTCCTCCACTCTGTTTGTGGGAAATCCCAGACGTATGACCATAGGGCTTGACCACTATAGAACGGCGATGTTGTTGGCGGTTATTGAGAAAAAACTAGGTTTTGGTTTTGGGGGGCAGGATATCCATATGAATGTGGCCGGTGGATTGTTCATCAAAGAACCGGCTGTGGATCTGGGGATTTTGGCTGCACTGGTTTCATGCATTAAAAACAAACCAGTTCCTTTGAATCTGAGCCTTCTGGGAGAAATTGGATTGAGTGGGGAAGTCAGGTCTATAAACCAGACCTTGGCTAGAATCAAAGAGGCCTCGTCATTGGGTTTTAAATCCATAGTCCTTCCCAAAGGAAACTTGCCTGAATTAAAGAAAGAGAATCTTAATGATGTTGATCTTATAGGAGTCAAAAACATTAAAGAAACTGTGGATGTGCTTTTTTAGATAAAAAATTATATAATAGAAAAAATTTATTTATATTTTTAATATTTACAGAAAGATTGAATCATGGTCATCTTCATATTTAGAATACTGGTTATCGCAATAATAACTTCAGTTGCGTACTTTTTGCCTCCTTTTGGGCTTTCTAATTATTACGGAGCGGCAGCAGGATTTATTGTCAGCGTTTTGATTGTATTGCTTGAGGTGAGAATAAAGAAGAGCCCCTTTAGAACGATTTGGGGAGTCACTGCTGGATTTTTATGTGGATTATTTATTGGCTGGTTGCTGGGGATGGTCTACCAGACTATTTTAAAGGACCAAACAGCCGCTTTTTTCAAAATATTCTTTTTGATCATTTTCCCTTACATGGGCTTTTTGATAGGCTTAAGGAAGCCAGAATGGTTCAGCCCAACTCATCTTTTCTCCTTTTTTAAAGAGAAAAACACAGGAAGAGAAAACAAAATTTTGGATACCAGTGTCATTATTGACGGCCGGATATCAGATATTGCCGATGCCTATTTTATTGAAGGAAATATAATAGTTCCACAATTTGTGCTTAAAGAACTTCAGTTAGTGGCAGATTCGTCTGATGGAGTCAAAAGGCAAAGGGGAAGAAGAGGACTTGACGTTTTAGACCGGCTTCAAAAGTCTTCTCATATCAATGTTTCCATTTTTGAAGAGGATTTTCCAGAAATCAAAGAGGTGGATTCAAAGCTGATTGAATTGGCCAAACAGATGGATGCCAAAATCATTACCAATGACTTCAATTTAAACAAGATAGCTCAACTGCAGGGGATTCAAGTCCTTAATATAAATGAATTAGCCAATGCTCTAAAGCCGGTTGTCCTCCCCGGAGAAAAAATCAAGGCTTTTATTTTAAAAGAGGGCAAAGAAAAGGATCAAGGAGTCGCTTATTTAGATGACGGAACCATGGTGGTGGTGGACAATTCCAGGAAAATGGTTGGACATACCATTGACGTGACAGTGACTTCTGTTTTACAGACTACAGTGGGCAAGATGATATTCGGCAGATATGAAGAAGATTCCTAAGGAGGATATCAATGGCCCAGCAAAACAAAAAAAAATATGAATTCCAATCAGAAGTCAAACAACTGTTAAATATTCTTGTCTATTCTCTGTATAAAAACAAGGAAGTTTTTGTGAGGGAATTGATTTCCAATGCGGTTGATGCTCTCAACAAGGTTCAGTTTGAGCTTATGACCCATTCAGAAGTAGAGGATAAAGATGAGGACCTTCGCATAGAAATTTCCTTTAACAAGAATCAGAAAAAGTTAATTATTGAGGATACAGGAATAGGCATGACCAGAAAGGACCTGAGGGAAAACATAGGAACCATTGCCCATTCAGGAACTATTGATTTTCTAAAAAAACTATCAAAATCAAAAGAAAAAGACAGGGTCGATCTTATTGGCAAATTTGGAGTGGGATTTTATTCCACTTTCATGGCGGCTAATGAAGTCCATATTTACACTAAATATTTTAAAAAAGGAAGCCGCGGCTATTTGTGGAAATCCACAGGAGATGCGGACTATACCATAGAAACAACGGTAAAGAAGAAACGGGGGACAAGAATAGAGGTTTTTTTAAAGGAAGACCAAGAGGAATTTTTGGAAAAACAAAGGATAAAAACAATACTTTCCAAGTACTCAAAATTTGTTCCGTTTCCCGTGTATATTGATAATGAGAAGTTCCAAGTGGCGGAAGCTATTTGGACTCAGCCCAAATCATCTCTAAACAAAAAAGACTACATTGAGTTTTATAAATTTTTTAGCAATCTACAGGAAGAGCCTGAAACATATTTACACCTATCTTCAGACGCTCCAGTCCAGTTTAATGCCATTTTATTTATTCCAAAATCTTCAATGGAGAAGACAGGATTTTTCAGATCACCTCCTGGTGTGGACTTGTATTCCAGAAAGGTCTTGATTCAAAAAAGCAGTCCAGACGTCATGCCTGAGTACCTCCGCTTCATTAAGGGGGTTATCGATTCAGAGGAGATCCCGTTAAACATATCCAGGGAAACAGTTCAAAATGACATTAAAATCAACAAAATAAAGAAGCACATCATCAAAAAGCTTATTTCAAAGCTGGAAAAAATAAAAAAGGATGACCGGGAAAAATACCAAAGGATTTGGGACAATTTTAACAGAAATTTAAAAGAAGGAATGGTCAGTGACTTTGAAAACAGAGAAAAATTATCTTCCCTGTTGATTTTTCACTCTTCTGAAAACAAAAAGGAATATACAGACCTAGATTCTTATATCAAGCGGATGGCTGAGGATCAGAAAGAGATTTTCTATGCGAGTGGGCCGGATAGAGAAGCTACTGAGAAAAATCCTGCTTTGGAAGCGTTTAAGAAAAAAGATATTGAGGTGCTTTATTTAGAGGATCCTTTGGATGAATTTGTGTTTGAAAATCTCCGAGAGTATAAAGGCAAGGCTTTTAGAGTAGTGGAAAGTGCAGATATAGAAGTCAAACCAGAAGAAGAGAAGAAAAAGAGCAAGTCTTATATGGAAGATGTCAATCGGTTTGTTAAATATTTGAGAGATCTTTACGGGGACAAAGTGGCTGATGTTCGTGTTTCCAAAAGACTTGTAGACAGTCCCTGCATGCTGGTTCGGCCTTCTGACGGCCCTTCTGTCCAGATGGAAAGAATCATGAAGATGGCTGATAAGAACTATAAATTTTCAAAAAAGGTTTTTGAGGTCAATCCTGAAAATAAATTGATCAAGGAAATGGTCCGCATTTATAAAAAAAATCCAAAATCAAAAGAAATCAACCAGCTGTCCCTACAAATGCTGGATAATATGATGCTTAGAGAAGGATTGGCAGAAGATGTTGATTCCATTGTGTTTAGAATTCAAGATATAATGCTTCAAGCCGCTCAAAGAGTCCGAGCTTCTTCAGAGAAAAAAGCTGCGGGCAAGAAGTAAATGGGAAAAACCTATGTCATTGTGGTTGCAGCAGGAAGGAGTCTGCGGTTTGGTTTAGACAAACTGAAGATTTATATAAAAGGGAAGTCAGTCCTGGACAGAACACTTGAACGCTTGGAGCGTCACCCTGAAGTTGATGAGATTATATTGGTTGTTAATGAGGAATCTATCAAACAAAATGATTATAAAAAGTATCCTAAAGTAACAAGGGTGGTTGAAGGAGGTCCAAAAAGGCAGGACTCAATGACAGCAGGCTTCAGAGAAATAAAACCTGACCCAGAGAGTTTGGTCCTTATCCATGATGGAGCCAGGCCTCTGGTAAAAAAGGCTCTGGTTTCTCGGATAATCAAAGCAGCTAAGGAAAAGGGAGCTGCTGTCCCTGTTGTGCCTATGCAGGACACCATTAAATCAGTCAAAGAGAAGAGGGTTAAAAAAACCCTTAAAAGAGAAGAACTTTATAGATGTCAAACTCCCCAGGGATTTCGCTATTCTGTTTTAAAGCCAGCTCTTGAAAAGGCTTTGAATGAAGGATATTCTGCCACGGATGAGGCCTCTCTTGTGGAGAGAATGGGAGGTAGAGTCATCATTGTTCCAGGTGATTATACCAACATTAAAGTCACCTATCGAGAAGACATAAAAATAGCGGAGGCTTTTCTTGAAGATTAAGATTGGGATTGGATATGATATTCATAAGCTGGTCAAGGGAGAAAAGCTTTATTTAGGAGGGATCCATATCCCGTTTTCCAAAGGTCTCTTGGGCCATTCTGACGGAGACAGCTTGATACATGCCTTAGCCGATGCATTATTGGGAGCGTTGGGAAAAGGAGACATAGGAACATTTTTTCCTGATACTGATCCAAAATACAAAAATATTTCCAGCCGGATCATTTTACAGGATGTCATGGAAAAAGTGAGGAGTCAAGGTTATGAGATTTCGAATATTGACTCCATTATTATAGCAGAGAAACCTAAAATGGAGCCTCATATTCCTGAAATGAAAAAAATACTTTGTCCGATTTTGGGGATCCATTCAGATGGGCTGGGGATAAAAGCCAAGACTAAGGAAGGATTCGGAGAAATTGGCAGAGGAACAGCCATTGCAGCCTGGGCTGCGGTGATATTAAAAAGATCCTGAATCACCCATTTTTTATGAGTAAGTCAGGGAAGGAGAATTTATGAATCAGGTGAGAGTGCGGTTTGCTCCCAGTCCCACAGGATATTTGCATGTTGGAAATGCGAGAACAGCTCTTTTTAATTGGCTTTTTGCCCGTCAGAATAAAGGAGTGTATATATTGAGAATCGAAGATACGGATATACAGAGGTCGGAGCAGCAGTATGAACACCAATTGATCAAAGACCTTCAATGGATGGGGCTGAATTGGGATGAAGGCCCAGATAAAGAAGGAGATTTTGGACCTTACAGACAGTCATTAAGGATGGACATCTATGTCTCCTATGCCAATTCTCTTATTGAGGAAGGAAAGGCTTACTATTGTTTTTGCAAGCCTGAAGAGCTTAAAAAAGAGAGGGATAAAGCCCTGGCTGCCGGAAAGACGCCGGTTTACAGCGGCCGATGCCGGGGACTTCCCATTGAGGAGTCTAAAAAGAGGATAAAACAGGGCGAAGAGGCTGTGATCAGGCTTTTAACTCCGGACAAAGGAACCTTGACTTTTCATGATATGGTTCGGGGCTCTTTATCTTTTCAACTAGCTCTGATCGGTGACCCTGTGCTTATCCGCTCTAATGGTCATCCCTCCTATAACTATGCGGTGGTGGTTGATGATGCTCTAATGAAAATAAGTCATGTGATTAGGGGGGAAGATCACATCATCAATACCGTCAGGCAGCTGCTTCTTTACAAAGCTTTCCAATTCGATCCACCTCAGTTTGCTCATCTTTCTATGGTTATGGGAAAGGACAATACACGGCTCAGCAAACGACATGGAGCCACATCCGTGCATCAGTTTAGTCAGGAGGGAATCCTTCCTTCTGCCCTTTTTAATTATTTGGCCTTATTAGGGTGGTCTCATCCACAAGGAAAGGAAGTTCTATCAATAAAAGACCTCATAGAAAGTTTTGATTTAAAAAAGGCAAGCCGGTCTTCGGCTGTCTTTGACTATGATAAGCTTTACTGGATCAATCGGGAGCATATTAAGAGTCTTTCTAACCGCCAGAAAGCTGAATGGGCGTCTGTTTATTTAAAAAAAGCAGGCTATCTGCCGAAAAAATTGAATCAAGATCAATGGGATTGGCTGGAGAGAGCTGTGGCAGATCTTATGAAGGGAGTGAATAAATTTTCTGAGTTGCCGGAGAAGTTTGCTCTCTTTTTTGATTTTTCGCCTGAAAAGATGGAAGAAGATGCCCAAAAAGCATTGGAAACTGACTGCGGGAGGAAAGTTATCAAAGCACTTAATGAAAAACTTGACCAGGAAGCAAAAGTCGATTTCAGTCAACTTTCACACATAAGTAGTGAAATAAAAAAAGATACAGGGTGCCGAGGAAAGGAGCTTTTTCATCCTTTAAGAGTGGCCATAACAGCACAGACTTCAGGATTGGAACTGGATAAATTTATTCCTTTGCTCGAGGAAGGATCAAGACTGAATTTTCCAATTCCTATCAAGAGCTGCGCCCAAAGAGTGGCTGAATTATCCCGTTTTATTCAGAACATTTGAGATCAGGTTTTAATGTGACCCATCCACTAAAATAGGATACCAAGAAAAAGGTGGTCATGATAATCAAAGAAACCACAATAGATTTCCAAAGACCTAATTTGGTGATCAGCATGGGAGAAAAGGCGGTTATGAATCCTCCTCCTAAGAAGGGTTCGTATATCATCTGTTTAAAGCCAAATGCTTTTGCGGTGTCTGTTTTATAGAGAGGATCCACTACTCGGAGGAGCAGAAGCCCCACCGCTGTGACTCCGGTCTGCATCCCATACTCTGTGATTCCACGTTCAAACCAATTTTTCTTAAACATACGAGGGGCGAGAAAAGATGCACAAAATATCATCCAGGTGATACCCGTGAACATAATGATTAAGAAAGGCCAAAAATTAGCAATGAACACATCCAGTTTTATAGTAGCGATAGCTGATAAGATTAAAACGTCTAGAGCAAAGCCAAGGATTCGGTCAAATGTACTTTTATCATAGTATTTATCGACTTTGGATATTATGGAGATTTTCTGAATGATAAGGCCCCCTATCATAGCCAAGGGAAATAAAGGAAATTTGTCGAATTCCGAATGGATGGCCTGAAGTCCAGATAGAAAAGCCCAGCCTACGGCAATAGCAATAGCCACAATAGCAAAATGGAAACTCAGGGGTTCGATGGCTTCTGAAGCCACAGTGGCTGTGGCAATGGGGAATCTTTTGTGTTTAGGAATAAGCCCCTTTTTTTTAAACTTTGGTATGCCTTTTTTCACACTGAGATGGATGCAGTAGTCTTTTCGAATAGCAATATTGATCAGGACCATCCCCCCGATCACAGCCGTAAGGATCCCCACAGTCGCAGACATGAGCGCCAAGTCTCCTCCTGCAGCAAAGCCGTATCCTTTAAAAGCATCTTTCATGCCCGCTGCTGTGCCGTGACCTCCAGAAAAGCCGACTTCGACAATACAGGCAAACAGTTGGTGGACTTTAAACAGAGGAATGAGAATGAGGCCTGTAATCAGAAGAGCGATGAAATACTGTCCTATTCCAGCGATAGCGCCAAAACAGAGCTGTGAACCTCCCGCCTCCCAAATTTTCCTAACACCAGGAATATTGACTCCTAAAAACAGAGTAGCAAACACCACATTGATTAAAATCCCAGGGAGAGGAGCCCAGTGCTGTATGATCCAGTCAGGGATGAGGGCGAACCCATAAGGGCCGAAAGCTAGAGCCACAAAACCAGCAATAATGGCTGAGGGCAGGAACAGTGTTTGGAGTATTTTTATATTAGCCCTAAGGAACTTTCCAAATAAGAGGAAGATAGAGAGAACACACAGGCTGAACAAAAAATCCATAAACAGGCCTCCTAAAACATCTATTATTCATAAAAAGAGTCAAGTGTAAATCGGAATATTTGATAATGGTGCTTTTTTAGTATAGATTAAGTTCTAAGAGGAACTTTTATGGATCAAATTGTGAGAATAAATCCAGTGCTGGAGATCTTGAAATCTTCTCCAAATCGGATCCATAAAATCATGCTGCAGAGAGACCTGAGGAAACCGCAATTTAAGGAGATTCTTTACCATGCGCGGGAAAAAAATATACCCGTGATACTGACTCCCAAAAAAAAGATGGATGATAAAGACAGTCATCATCAGGGGATCATTGCGTTTATTTCTCCCAAAGAATTCGTTTCACTTGATTCAATCCTGGATTCTTCCGACCTTCCTTTTCTTCTTCTTTTGGACCAAATCAAAGATCCCCAGAATTTAGGAGCCATAGTCCGGACCGCTGAAGGGGTGGGAGTAGATGGGATTGTCCTGCCAGAGATGCATTCTGCGGGATTGACCTCCACGGTTTTTACTGTGTCTGCAGGTGCCTTAGAATTTGTAAATGTAACCCGAGTTAAAAACTTAGCCCGGACCATGGATGAATTAAAGAAAAAAGGAATTTGGCTGATTGGTGCTGAGGGGGGGAGAGAAAAATTCTGGTATGAATTCGACTACAATGTACCGGTGGGCATTGTGATGGGTTCTGAAGAAAAAGGACTCAGACGGCTCATCAAAGAGAAATGTGATGAGGTTTTGTCTCTTCCCCTAGCCGGGAAGGTTAATTCCTTAAATGTAGCCTCAGCTGCTTCTGTTTTTTTGTACGAAGTTGTGCGCCAGAGACAAAAAAAGAAAGCAGGTTGATTTTATATTGAATAAAACGCTGTTTCACTCCGTATATCATAATAAAGAGAACGAACAATGGCTGAAAAAAGTACTGTTGAGCCCATACTGGTTATACCAAAATCCGAACTTTTAACCATGAAAAAACAGCAGATTTCAGAGAAGGAAGCCCGAAAAGCCTTTATTCGGGCCTTTTATAAGATAAAAAAATATGACATGAATAAAGCTTTCTATCCCTGGTTTTATAAACTGCTGAAGAACCTCTGTATGGATTATTTGAGGCGAAGGCACATTAAGAGTGATATTCCTATTGAAAAGATGAGCGTTTTTGAGGATACAAATAAAAATCTTGAGCTCACAAATGAACTTTGGAAAGGAATCGAAAAGCTCCCCTTTGCCCAAAGAGAGGTTATTATCCTCAAATATTTCCATCAGTATTCTTATAAAGAAATTGCTCAAGTCCTGCAAAAACCTGAGGGCACTATCATGTCCTCTCTCTATTATGCTAAAAAAAAGCTGAATGAAATTTTATCTCCATACCTTGGGATAGAAAGCAGTGATTATCCGGAGAAATAAATGAGACATGAAGAAATAAAAAAATGGATTTCCCTTTATCATGAAGGGGAACTAGAGGAAGAGAAAAAAAGAATTGTGGAAAAGCATATAGAGGAATGCCAGGAATGCCGAAAAGAATTTGAAGATATGAAAAAGCTGGAGGATGTTATGAATAAAGTGGAATTAAAACAACCCTCAAAAGAAGCATGGGAAAGATATGAGAAGTCAGTTTATAACCGGCTGGAACGAAAGGTTGGATGGATTTTTCTATCCATTGGTGCTATGATACTCCTCTTTTTTGGTGGTTATAAACTGATAGAAAGCATCATAAAGGATCCTGGTTGTCCTGTAATATTAAAAATCGGGATTCTTGCAGCCCTTGTCGGTGTTGTGATTTTAATTGTATCGCTAACAAGAGAACAGCTTTTCTCTTACAACAGAGAGAGGTATAAGGAGATTGAGAAATGATTTTAGTCACTACAGGTGAAGTACCTGGGAAAAAAATCATAAAGAATTACGGACTTGTTCGAGGGAATACCATCAGAGCCCGTCATGTGGGGCGTGATATCAAGGCTGCTTTGAGAAACTTGGTGGGAGGAGAGATAAGGGACTACACAAAGATGATGGCAGAATCTAGAGAGCAGGCTATTGACCGCATGATCGAAGAAGCCCAAGGATTAGGAGCCAATGCCGTTGTCAATGTCCGGTTTACCACCTCCATGATAATGCAGAGCGCCTCTGAAATATTGGCTTATGGCACCGCTGTTAAGGTTGAATAAGAGAGTAAAATAATTCCAATGTGGAAAAAATTGTTCCTTATTCTTATCGTATTGATGCTTTTGTCATTGTTTTTATTTATTTCTTCTGGAGCCTGCTGGGAAATGAATGAAAGGGGGACCTATTCCATTTACTTTATGGATGAACAGGTAGGTTATGAAGAGTTTTTATGGAGAGAAGTGGAGAGAGGATATGAATTAGAGGTCAAAGGTAGGATCACAAAACCTGTTTCCATGCAGATTGAGCATCTGGTTATTCGAGTGGATAAGGATTTTATCCCCTTAAGTTTTGAATTTGAGGGAGAATTGAGCGGCTCAAAACAGTCCATATCCAGCAGCATTTCCGATGGGACCGTCAAAAACACTATCCAGGTGGCAGGACATGA
>DASRVI010000354.1:0-3285 GCA_035655135.1 Acidobacteriota bacterium
TGACAAATGCCGGAATATCCCATGGATTCCGACTGGATACCAGATTGCCGTCCACCACCACTTCCTGGTCGATAAACTGGGCTCCGGCGTTTTTGATATCCTGGATGATAGACTTCCAGCCGGTGATTTTTCGTCCTTCCAGCACCTGAGCTGTGATCAGCAGCTGGGGACCGTGACAGATAGAAAAAACAGGTTTGTCTTTCTCCATAAAATCTTTCACAAAGTCGACCGCTTCCTTATGAGTTCTTAATTTATCCGGTGAGTATCCACCTGGAATTAAAAGAGCATCGAAATCATCCGGTGAGACCTTTTTAAGACTTTTATCCACACGGACTTTAGTGTCATTCTTTTTCCCGGTGAGTGTTTTTCCGGACTTCATTCCCACTACGGTGACTTCATGACCGGCATCCTTGAATTTTTCAACAGGTTTGGTGAACTCAACATCTTCGAACATGTCTTCTAAAATAGCCGCTATTTTTGCCATTTCATGGCCTCCTTGGTGGTTTTTCTTTTATTTTCTAAATAAAATCTTTTTTATAAGATCACTCAATTTTAGCTTTATCCTGGGCTAGGATGATATCAGTTGCATCAGAGAAAGTTTTAAAATAAGAAATGAAACGTTTGATTTCATAGGCTTCCTGCTGTTCAAGGTTGTATGCCCAGCGATAAGCTATGGGCTGATACCAGAGTTCTGCTTGGACATGAAAAGGACCTTGATAGCCCTTGACTTGGGACACATATTGGATTCGGTCTCCGGAGCTTTTAAAATCATGATCTTGGGCAGCTCTGCCTTGAACTGCGATATCTTCCTCTGCAGTGGATTTATCAAATCCTTTGGGCAGGAGACGATTGTCTTTGATATATCTAACCGCTGTGAGCAGAACGGTGGTCACCTTGTCTTCAGGTCCGGCTAAAATTCCCTCATAGATCTGGACCTCGTCAGGCTTTTCAATCTTTATATAGTGGGGTTCATAGAGGCCTGGATTAGAGTCATTGTCGTTTCCTTTAATGGAGCCGTCAGGATTGAGTTTTCCGGATTCAAAAATGAGAGTGTTGTATCGGTCTGTGACTTTGAAATGGATCCAGACTCTGCGGGAGGGATAAGCTGATGGCAGTTTGTGACCAGCTTGATTCTGTATACTCACTTCAACTTTTAATTGTCCTTCAGAAAGAGTTATATTCTCCAGTTTTATCTGTGCTGAGGAAGAGCTGAGATGAGCAGCTGTGCGGAGAGAGGTTGTTTCCAGCTCTTGGGTTAAGGCTTTGACTCCCAGTTCGTCACGGTAGCGGTTGAAAATTTTGGGCATAAAAAAGTTGCCTCCTCTGAAAACATGACGGGAGACCTCCTCTCGATCTTTTCCTACAACTCCTGTGATATGGGTCATGCCTTCAACAGTTGGCATATGACATGATTGACAGCTTTGGTGGTTGGGATAGGAGCTGTGCTTCCATTCAAGATAGGGGACTTGTTCCGGAAGCTCACCGATCACTTCTCCTTTTTCATTAAGGGCATGGGTGTAGAGAGTGTGACAGGAAGCGCACAGTTCAGAACTCTGGATGTGTTCGGCTTGGTTGGGAAGGAACTCAGCTGAAGACTGCATAAGAGCTTTGCGGCCCTCATCGATTTCAAAAGGCCCAAAAATCTCTCTATCGCCCAAAGGAGTTTGAGTGTCCACCACAAACCCGGCAGTGAAGCTTTCCTTCTGTCCGAGCTTGTCTTTTTTGATCTGATGGCACATGGTGCAGGAAATTCCATCCGCAGCTAAATTATCTAGGTATGTGATCTGTTTGGTGATAGGAAGATGGGCAAAGATTTTTGCTTTTTTGTCCTTGACTTTCGCCAAGTACCGGCTCATGGGCATATGACAGGCCGAGCATTCATGCTGGATCGCATCAGAAGCCATAGAGTGAACCATGGTCTCCCGGCGAACCGAAGCCTGCCAGTAAGGATCCCGTGATGAATGAGCCATCATAGATGAACGCCAGTCAGCTCCAAAGGATATATCTTCTCCTTTGGGAGTCACTAGCCCGTTATGGCAGGATATACACCGGTCTGAGGTATGAAAAATTTGGGGAAGGGGGCCTGCCAAGACTAAAGTCAATACCAAAGAAATTGAAAAAACAAGGAAAATATATTTGCGAATCATTGTCTTACCATCCTTCGAGAAATCCACCATCGAACCAGTCCCAGAGCAGATAGGCCATCACCTGAATATCCCGGTCCGATGTGAAGTTGCCTGGGATACGCACACCGATATTGAACATGATGTGCTGCCGGGTGTTTAAAGTCACTTGTATTTGAGGCACGATATCCCAGTAAATATTAGCTCCGGATTCAAGCTCACTGGAAGCAAGCAGCTCAACCATAGGAGACCAGGCACGGCCCCACCAACCTCCGGTGGTGAATGTACGGCCCAGCGCTAATCTAAAAAAAGCTTCGGTTTCAGCTTTATCGCTTTGAAATGGGAATTCAGCACCCAATTGAGAATGGAGGAAAAAATCTGAGGGAAGGATTTGTCCATAAGATAAAAAAGGCTCAAAAACAAACGTGCCTTTGCCAAAACCTTGAGCTTCGTCTCCGGTGGGCATGATGACTTCCGCAGCGGCGCTGAAAATAGCCCCTTTTTTAAGGCTGTGAGCAACAGTGCGCTTCACTCCCACAGCTAAATCTCCAAGATTGGATGTCCAGTCCGTGGCTGGATTGACTCCGTTTGGAAGAGTCATTTCGCTCCAGCCAAAGGGAACCTTGATTTCTATTTGATTTCGAGAGCCAAATCTTTGTTCATAGACGAATTCTCCGGAAATTTTATCAAGATTATCGTTGGTTCCAAAGGTCAAAACCGCTTCATCTTCAGGATAAGCTTTTTCAGTGATCATGGCCCGGGGAAGATTCAGCTCACCATCAGGCCAATTAGGATCGGAGCAAAATGATTTGGCATATTTAACAGCACGGGTAATTTCTTCAATGGAAAGGACGTTGCCAAATGCGGGCATAAATTTTTCAAATCCTCTGACCGGTCCTCCTTGATGAGCTACAGCTATAAAATCAGGAGCAGGTTCTCTGGAGATAAAATTACAATCCGTGAAATCAGGTAAGGGAACATCAAAGCCAACCCGACTCTGGGGTTGACCTTTTCCATCCGGTCCGTGACAGTTGGCACAGGCGAGAAGAAAAATCTCCTCTCCGGTCATGTTTTCATATTGGGGTTCTTCTTGTATTCCGGTTGCTGCTGAAAGCATGAGTGAAACGGCTGCAGCCATAAGAAGTGATATAATGGGGATAGA
>DASRVI010000355.1:0-2653 GCA_035655135.1 Acidobacteriota bacterium
AGGAAATCTTTCCGCAGATTTCAGGGCGGTCCCGCATTTCCCGCAGAATGAGGTTCCATCAGGATTTTCATGCTGACATTTCGGGCATTTGATGGTTATCATTATCCCCTTTATAATTTTTAAAAAAAGAATATCAGGGAATTAAAAAGGTGTCAATAAAGATCAAACTCAATTACTGGACTTTGGAGCCGGTAGGGATGTCTTCAATAAAGAAAGGAATCACAGCCGTGCCATCTTCTTTCACTCCTGCCAGAAGCATGGCTTGAGATTCGATACCATGTATGGTCGCCGGCTCGAGATTGGCGATCACCACCAGCTTTTTTCCCACCAGTTCATCAGGTTCATAGGTGTCTGCAATTCCAGCCACCATCTGTCTTTTTTCATCTCCGATGTCGGCCTCCAGCTTGACGAGCTTTCGGGTTCCTTCCACTTTCTCCGCACTCAGAATTTCAGCAACTCTTAAGTCCATTTTTTTAAATTCGTTGAAAGATATTTGACTCATTTTTCCCTCCTTTTTGGATTTTTCTTGAGCGGCTTTTTGTTCGTCTTTTAAAAAGTCTTTGAGGTCCACTCTGGGAAATATGGGCTTCGGCTTTTTGATTTCCTGAGAAGCCTTGTAATTGGTAAAAGCCAGCTCATCTATAGATTCTTGTTCCATCTTTTTTTCTTCACCCAGAAAATCCCATATTTTTTGGGCGGATTCGGGCATGACCGGATACAGGAAATAGCTGATTCCTCGCAGAGCGCAGGCGGTCTGATATAAGATACGGGCCAGCCGCTCTTTTTGGGTTTCATCCTTGGCCAAAATCCACGGCTCATTGTCTGCCAGATATTTGTTTACGGAATTGATGTAGGTCCATATCTCTTCCAGAGCTTTGTTTATGGAGTAATTGTCATAAAACTCAACGACTCTTGATTTCAAGGCGTCAAATCTTTTTCTTAGGCTTGTGTCATCGCTCTGCTCTTCACCGGGAGATGGTATGTTTCCATCAAAATATTTCCGGATCATGGTGAGAGTTCTCTGGACCAGATTTCCCAAATCATTAGCCAGATCTGAGTTGCACCGGTGGATAAAGCCTTCGTGGGAGAAATTGCCGTCTAGTCCGATGGGAATTTCCCTAAGAAGAAAGTATCTCAGGGGATCTGTACCAAAACTTTTAAGGGTGATCTGCGGATCCAAAACATTTCCCCTTGATTTGGACATTTTGGTCTTGTCTTTGAGCCACCATCCGTGTCCGTACACGGTTTTGGGAAGCGGAAAATCGCCAGCTATGAGAAAGGCAGGCCAGTAGACCGCATGAAATCTGAGGATATCCTTACCGATCAAATGAATGTCCGGAGGCCAAAAAGTTTGATAAAGGTCTGAATCCCATCCATATCCGATGCCTGTCAGATAATTATTTAAGGCATCAAACCATACATAGATGGACTGTTCCGGGTCATCCGGGACTGAAATGCCCCACTTTACCGTGGATCGGGTGATGCTCAGATCTTTAAGCCCCTTTTCCACAAAACTCCTGATTTCATTCATCCGGCTTTTGGGTCTTATAAAATGGGGATTTTTTTCATACAGCTCCAGGAGCCGGTCCTGATAAGCGGACAAACGGAAAAAGTAGCACTTTTCAGAGACCTTGCCCGCTTCTTTTCCGCAGTCAGGGCATATTTTGTGTCCCTCTTTTTCCAAAGGAACATCTTCAGAGAGAAAATTTTCACAGCTCACACAGTAATAGCCTTTATACTCACCCTTATAGATCTCTCCCTTTTCTTTGAGTTTCTGGAAGAGTTCCTGAACTCCTTTTTCATGTCTTTTTTCGGTGGTTCGAATGAAATAATCATAGGATATATTCAATTCTTTCCAGAGGCTTTTAAAACGTTTCACCACCTGATCCGCCAGTTCAATGGGTTGGATTCCTTTTTCCTGGGCGCTTTTTTCTATTTTTTGTCCGTGTTCATCAGTTCCGGTCAGAAAAAAGACTTTTTTCCCGGCTAGTTTTTTGTATCGACTTATGGCATCCGCAATAATGGTTGTGTAGGCATGTCCGATATGAGGGACATCATTCACATAGTAGATGGGGGTGGTGATATAAAAAGTCTGTTTATGTCTCTCGTCCACTGGTTAAACCTCCTCTGATTAAAGTCATAGCCTCTGTTCGGGTGGCACTGGAAGTGCGGAAAGACCCTCTGACAGCCGAAGTCACCGTCAAAGATCTGGGCTTTTTTGCTCCTCTCATGGACATACACATGTGCTCGGCTTCAATAACCACCATGACCCCCAGGGGTTTTAGGTTTTCGTTTATGGTGTCTGCGATCTGTTTGGTGAGTCTTTCCTGGACCTGCAGTCGTCTGGAAAAGACCTCCACAGCCCGGGCGATCTTGCTTAAGCCCACGATGCGTCCTCCTTTGGGGATGTAAGCCACATGAGCCACTCCGGCAAAAGGAAGAAGATGGTGTTCGCACATGGAATAAAGGGGTATATTTTTTATGATGACCATCTCATCATGTTTTTCGCCTTTTATGGGATGGAGAAATTCAGAGGGGTCTTTTTCGGTTCCTTCCAAAATCTCTTGAAACATGGATACGACTCTCTGGGGTGTCCTCTGAATACCGGGTCGAGTGGTGTCTTCTCCGATTCCTTCCAGGATGAGCTTGACAC
>DASRVI010000356.1:0-5727 GCA_035655135.1 Acidobacteriota bacterium
TTCCAGCAATAACCAACGGCCAGGCCATTTCTCCACCCACAATGCCTTTAGCCATGGTGGCCATAAGTCCTGCTTGGGGTGCGGGAAGAGTTTCGCTTCCAATGCCAATAGTGTTGTGTAAAAGCTGGAGCGAAAAGGTAAGGGTGACACCTGCAGCGATCACACCGATGATTCCTCCGATCTGCATTCTCCAGGGAGTTCCACCCAGTATATGTCCTACTTTCCAGTCTTGGATCATATCCCCAGCCACACCGGCTACACAGCACACAACAGCGGCAACTCCAATAACGGCTGCAATGCCTGCTTTTCCGGTTTGTCCCATAATGAGCATCATCAAGGCAGCAATCAGAAGGGTGGTCAAAGTCAACCCGGAAATAGGATTGGATGAAGAACCTATGATTCCTACTAAATATCCGGCCACAGCAGCGAATAAAAGCCCCATAATGATCATAACAAGGGCAGAGACCAAGGAGGACCCAAGATTGCTGGTAAACAGGTTGTAGAGAAAAATCATGGGGATTATCAGAGCCACGATGGAGATGATAACCGAAGGAAAGGGAAGATCTTTATCAGTCCTTGGAAGGTCAGTAGCTCCTTCTGCTTGAGCTTTTTTGACATCAGCAAAAGAACGGCCGATGCCGGTAGCCAGACTTTTTCTCATCTTAAATAGGGTGTAAAAAGCTCCCACCAGCATGGCTCCCACAGCTATGGGTTTTATCTGGGCATTGTATGCGGAGATAGCGATTTCTGACCATGAGCTCAGGTCTTGAGCCACAATGGTCTTTAGTTCACCGCTGATAAAGAGCAGTATGGGCATAAGAAACATCCATCCCAGAACTCCACCTGAAAAGGTGAGCGCTGCGAGTTTGGGGCCAATAATGTATCCAACGCCAGTAAGAGCGGCATTGGCCGCAGGAGACTCGATAAACATTCTTCCTTTTATGGAAGATGTTTTGTATATTTCAACATTGTCCTCATTCAAGTAGGTTATACGTGACAATCCTGGTATCCGAAAGACACTTTTCACATAGGGTTTTATGACCTGAATTCCATTATTACTGGAAAAAAATTCGATAAGAGCTCCCAATCCCATGGACCAGAACATAAATTTAGCATTGGCTTTGGCTTCCTGCCCTGTTTTGACCATCGCTGCACAGGCCACACTTTCAGGGAAAGGAAGAGTGGCGTCTTCGACCAGAGTGCGTCTCACCAGGATGATGAGAAGAACACCCAAGACACCTCCCACCAGCATGAGCATAGTGGATTTGAAAATATCAAATTTTTGCCATACTCCGGACATGATAAAAGCAGGGATGGTAAAGATAGCACCGGCAGCCAGGGCTTCTCCCACAGCGCCAGTGGTACGGGCAAGATTCTCTTCTAAAATGGTTCCTTTTAAAGGACGAAGGACTGCCATAGAGATCACAGCAGCTGGAAATGTGGCTGCCACAGTCATTCCCGCCATAAGACCTAAATAAGCATTAGCCGCACCAAGAACAATAGCCATAATAATTCCTAAGAAAATCGCTTTAAAAGATATTTCTTTTATGGATTGGTCTGGAGAAATATAAGGTTGATAGGAATTGTCACTCATAATGCCTCCTTAAAATATTGTTTTGCGCTTTTTTTTATTCATTTATTTATATACCTGGACCATTATCGAGTCAAGACTTCGAACTGCAGGAAATTCGGGTGTGGCTGAAGCGACATTGAAGATTTAGCCTTCTGAGTGCTGTGTTTGAGGGAACTCAGCGGAGCTGAGCTGTGAGCATGTTTGACCCACGGACGGGGGAAGTTGCGCAGCAGCCGAGAACACAGTGTGAGGAATGGCGTTAAAAATCTGAAGGGAGCACAAGCCACACCTGAATTTCATTTTTTTTGTTTGCTTGTCAGCTAAATTTATGATAAAAACTCTTTTAGGAAGCGATAAAACATGAGTATACTAACATGGTTCAAGGAAAGGCTTTTTTGTGATCTAGCTATCGACCTAGGGACAGCCAATACTTTAGTCTATCTAAGAGGAAAAGGAATCATTGTTCAGGAACCCTCTTTGGTGGTGATCAATAAAAGAACCGGAAATGTTGAGGCTGTAGGAATCAGAGCCAAGGAGATGCTTGGAAAAACCCCAAACAGTGTGCTGACCATAAAGCCGATGCGGGACGGGGTGATTGCTGATTTTGAAGTTGCAGAAAAAATGCTTGATTATTTCATAAAAAAGTCCACAAACAACAGGAGTTTTCTTCTCAGACCCAGGATTGTTATTGGAATTCCTACTGGGATCACTCAAGTCGAAAGACGTGCGGTCAAGGACGTGGCCTTGAGGGCTAAAGCATCTGAAGTTTATCTTATTGAACAGCCCATGTCAGCGTCCATTGGAGCAGAACTTCCTATTTCGGAACCGACAGGGAATATGATTGTGGACATAGGAGGGGGGACCACAGATATTGCTGTGATTTCTTTGAACGGCATTGTCTATAACCACTCTACCAGAGTGGCTGGAAATGAAATGGACGAGGCCATTATTCAGCATATAAAAAAGAAATACAATCTTCTCATAGGGGAGAAGACAGCTGAGCAGGTTAAAATGCAGATTGGATCTGCTCACCCCCTGGATGAGCCCATGACCCTGGAGATAAAAGGAAGGGATTTACGAGAAGGTATTCCCAAGACAATTGTGGTGGATGACCAGGAGATAAGGGAGGCTATCGAAGATATTGTGGAATCTATTATTGAAGCCATAAAAATATCCTTGGAAAAAACTCCTCCTGAGTTATCTGCTGATATCATAGACAGGGGTATTGTGATTACTGGAGGAGGAGCTTTGCTTAAAAACCTTGATAAGCGGATAAGAGAAGAAACCCAGCTTCCGGTTTTCATAACTGAAGATCCTCTGACAACAGTGGTTCTGGGAGCAGGGAAGATGTTAGATGATTTAGAATTACTTAGAAAGATTTCACTCATATAAGATGGTATTTGTATGCCTTCTTTTCTAAAAAAAAATAAAAATTGGCTCCTGTTTATTTCATTGATACTTATACATATAATTCTGATTTCCATTCAAGTTCCCAAAGGAACAGAGGGAACTTATTTTGAAACCTTCGTATTTTCAATTTTCTCTCCCATCCAGCATGCTGTCGTGTCTATCTATAAAACCGTGGGAAAAACTTGGAATGATTATTTTTATTTAAGAGAGGTCCAAGTAAAAAATAGGAAACTGCTCACAGAAGTCACTCAATTGAGGCAGGAAAATACAATCCTTAGAAATATGCTGGAAGAATATAAAAAGGAAGAGAAAATCAAAAATTTTTTAACCCATATTTCCGAAAATCTTGTGAGCGCTCGAATTATTGGATTTGATATGTCAAATTTATTCAAATCTGTGGTCATCAATAAAGGAAGTCACCAGGGATTAAAAAAGAATATGGTTATTCTGGATGAGTCTGGTCATTTAGTGGGAAGAATAGTCGCTCCCATAAGCTACCATCAAGCCACGGTTCAATTGATAACTGACAACAAATCAGGTGTGAGTGTTGTGAAGCAAGGCGGCAGCTCCATAGGGATTCTCTCAGGAAATAATACAGCGATGTGTGAAATGAAGTATATTTTATCTACAGATGAAGAAGTCAATACAGGTGATACCCTTGTCACCACTGGACATGATGGATTGTTTCCCCCTAATCTTAAAGTAGGCAGGGTTCTTTCTGTAAAAAGGACACCTGAAATGTTTAAGGAAATCAAAGTAAACCCGTTTTTCAGACTTAACCAGCTCCATCAGGTTGCGGTGCTCAGAGTGGACAGTAAGGAAATTTTTTAAACGTATTTTTATGAAGATCTATCTAAAAATAATTTTAGCCATACTGGCAGCCTTTGTTCTGCACACACTATTTGGGGAGATATCAAACAAAATTTTTTTTGTAGTCAATTTATTCACCATCATAGTCATCTATTTTGCTGTTTTAAAGGGGGAGATTTATGGTGCAGTGACGGGTTCTGTGTGTGGTCTTATTCAAGATTCTTTTTCTCTAGGGATATTTGGTGTGGCTGGACTTGCCACCACCATTATAGGTTATTTAGCGGGCGTTATATCAAAGAAAATTTATGTGATGTCGTTTTTTAAGATTTTTTTGTTTATTTTTACTCTCACCGTGTTTCAACTCACTGTTTGGCGGCTAATTCATTCATTTATTTTTTCAGAACCGTTTCTCTCAGGAAACATTTTCATTCTTTTTCAGCCTTTTTTTAATGCTTTAGTGGGCGGTCTTCTTTTTCCGATATTTAGAAAGTTCCTCAGATCATCGCCAATGGAAAGTCAATGAAGGACAGTAAGATATATGAAGACCTGTCTCTGATTAGACACAGGTCCAAAATAGTGTTTACAGTCGTTAAAATCATTTTTGTTTTACTGCTGGTCTATTTTTGGAAAGTACAGATCATTGATCACCAAAAATATTGGGAAAGGTCTGAGGCAAACCGGATAAGAAGGATTCCGATTCCCCCCCAAAGAGGTCTTATTCTGGACAGAAATAACAACATCTTGGCTAAAAATATCGCTTCGTTCAGGGTTTCTTTAATAAGGGAGAAATGTGAGAACCTTGAGGAATCCTACAAAAATATCTCTAAACTTCTCCATATTGAGATTCAGGATATTAAGGATAGGATTCAGAGATATAAATCATTCCAACTCTTCCGCCCTATAGTTATTAAAGACAACCTCACCCAAAAAGAAGTGGCTCTTATTGAGAGCAGAAAAGCGGAGTTCCCTGAACTGATTCTTCAGACAGAACCTAAACGGTTCTATCCTTATCATAGTCTGGCTGCTCATGCCCTGGGCTATTTACAGGAGATTTCGCCGACGGAATTGAAATTAGAAGAATATAAGAATTGTGAAATAGGCGATTTGATAGGCAGAAAGGGCATTGAAAGAGAATATGAAGACAAGCTGTCAGGACAAAAGGGAGTGGCATTGGAAATTGTGGATAGCGAGGGCCGCATTATAACTAAGTTTAATCAAAAAGAGGCCCTAAATGGAAATAATTTAAAGCTGTCCTTAGATTTAGATTTACAAAAAGAAGTAGAAAATATCATTGAGGAGAGAGAGGGAGCTGTCATTGTCATGGGAGCGAAGACCGGTGAAATCCTAGCTATGGCCAGTTATCCTACTTTTGATCCAAACAAATTTATCAATAGATTCACTCCGGAGCAGTGGGTGGAGCTCATACAGGATCCCGCATTTCCTCTGGAAAATAGATGTATAAGAGGACTTTATTCTCCCGGTTCTCTTTTTAAACCTTTAGTGGCCATAGGAGCTCTGGATTCACAACTGATATCAGCGCAAAGCACTTACTTTTGTAACGGCACAGCATGGATCTACAATCATCCCTTTTCCTGCTGGTATAAGCCAGGCCATGGAAGGATGAATCTTTACCAGGGAATAAAAAACTCCTGTAATATTTATTTTTATAATGTCGGGAAAAATTTAGGCATTGAAAGGATTGCCCTTTATGCTCGGATATTTGGCTTTGGTTCCAAAACAGAAGTCGATCTCCCGGGAGAAAAAAATGGATTGGTGCCTGATCCAGAATGGAAGAAAAAAAACAGAAATGAGCCTTGGTATCCTGGGGAAACCATTCCTGTGTCCATTGGACAAGGACCTTTACTGGTTACTCCTCTTCAAGTGGCGGTGTACACTTCTATCATTGCCAACAGAGGCAGAAGAGTTTTTCCACA
>DASRVI010000357.1:0-8832 GCA_035655135.1 Acidobacteriota bacterium
CCATGGCTGATATAAGGACTTTAACACCTCCCATGGTCCCTTCGGCATTGAGAACAGCATCTTGGAGAGATGTTTTTCTCTTTTGGTCATTGAGGCGGGTTGAATAATTTTTAAAGTCCTTAAATCCAAGAGGATCCGTGGAATAGATATGCTTATCATAAAGTTCATATTCTCCTTTATCATAAAGCAATTCGAGTCTCTTTTTGGCTGAAATCCTAAAGTGAAAACCGCATGAAGGGCAAACATAAAGGTTGTCAAGGATATCCTCTTTATAAAGGATTCGCCGGCAGTTATTACATCTGGTCCAGCGGTTTCCCATGTTTTACTATTCCTTTTCTTCCATTTGTTTGACAATTTTTATAACAGCTTCTGGGTCAGGGAGATCGTCTTCAATGCTTACCTCATCATGAAGCAGCCTATTGACAGTGTCCAACAGCCTATCCTTATCATACGGCTTTTCAAAATAAGCAGCCGCACCAAATGACCGAATAGCCTCGTTTCTGTACTGCGCTCCTTTATACAATCCTGTCACAATAATAATAGGAATTTCCCCTTTGGTTTCTCTGTAAATTTTTTGAGTCAGGTCAAATCCATGCAGTTTCGGCAGCATAGCCTCTAAAATAATCAAGTCAGGCTTTTCTGAATTGTACTTTTCATAAGCCTGCTGCCCGTCTGTAGCCTTTATCACCTTCACATTTTTCCCCGCCACTAAATCGGATAAGTCTTGTAAACTATTAGTGTCATAGTCGACCACTAATATTCTTTTCTCCGCCATAAAAACACTCTATTTATATTAAATTTTAGTTAATAAACCTTTTAATGTCAATCAACTCAGCCATCCCTTTTCTTTATACCAGTTTATAGTCCTCCTGACCCCCTTTTTAAAATCATATTGGGGCGAATATCCTAATTCAAATTCAGCTTTGTCTATGGAAAGGGGCTTGGAATGGATAAAAAAGGCCAGCCTGCCTCGAGTTAAGGGAGCTTCTCTGTTAAAAAGTCTATAGCTCTTTTCTAAAATAAAAGCTGTGGGTTTTAAAAAAATTAGCGGCAGAGGTACAATGGGGAGGCTTACGTTGGCTGCCTCAGCAATGTTTTGAGCTATCGTTTTGACAGTCAATACCTCATTTCCCGCCAAGTGATAAATTTCTCCTTTTTGTCCTTTCTCTGCGCAAAGAAGAGCCGCCTTAACCAGGTCTGTGATATAAACAGGCGTTTGAAAGGTTTTTTTGCCTGTAACAAAAACAAATTTCCTGTTTGAAATGGCTTTAATGAGTTTAAAAGTCCTTTTGTCTCCAGGACCGTAAACCCATCCTGGTCTGACAACCACAATATCCATTCCGTGCTTTGAAAAATCAAGCGCCATTTTCTCTCCTGCCAGTTTACTTCGATCATAGGTACTTATGGGATGGGTTGGATAGTCCTCTTTAACAGCCTTTTTTTGTTTAACAGATCCTAAAATCCCAGCAGAACTAAAGTGAATACATTTTTTCACTCCTGCATCTCTGGCTGCCCTAAGAACAGCTTTTGTTCCCTCTTTATTTATACGGAAAAATTCTCTTTCGCTATTTTGAGATGCTCCCATGGATGCAGCCAAATGAAACACCACATCTGTATTTTCCATAGCGGTTCTGAGTTTAGCTGAATCACAAATATCTCCTCTGTACATTTTATATATATTCTGTTCAGGGATCTCTTTTTTATGCAAAAAAACACTTACTTTATCTTTTCTCTGGATAAGCTCCTTGATTAAGGCACTTCCAATAAACCCAGAAGCTCCTGTTACCAAAACATTCATCTTTTTATTTTGAGCCGTATTTATATCTAACCGCTTTATTTAATACTTGTCCCAATCTTTGTGTGTAATTCGAAAACGTGAATTTTTTCTTAGACATTTGTTTGGCTGTCTCAGCCTTTGATTTGGCCTGATCATTGGACAGAGCCAAAAGAATGCCTTTGGCTAAGTCTTCTGGCTCTGGCTTTACCAATATACAAATCTTTTCATCCAGCACCTGAGTATGAGTCCATAAGTCAGTGGCTACCAGCGGTTTGCCTGACTTAAGATAAGAATAAATCTTAAGAGGAGTGTTTGTTCCTGACAGGCGGGGCGATACGAGAACATCTGATAATCTTATAAATAATGGAATCTCCGAAGGATCCACCTGTCCTGTAAAATGGACCTGATTTAGGATTCCCAGCTTTCTGGCTTTGCTTCTCATTTTCTCAACTAAGGGTGGAACACCCCCGACCAGAAGAAATTTCACTTTTTGGTTCTTGATCTTGGGGACAGCTTCAAGCAAGAGTTCAATCCCCTGATATGACTGAAAATTACCTGTATATAAGACAATTTTCTGGTTACTTGAACCGAATTTTTTTCGTTTTTCTATGACTTCTTCCTCAGTTAAAGAAGACGCTTCAAAATCAAGGAAATTCTCTATAAGCACCCCTTTATCTTCAAACCCCGCATTTTTAATTTGATTGTATAAATCCTTGCATATCACAATGATGGAATGAGAATTTTTTAATATCATACTTTCAATCCAGTTGAAAAGAGCATTCACAAATCTAGATTTTGAGAAATTAAAATTCTTGATCTGCTGAGGAAGACTGGAATGCATATCATAAACATGCGGCAGATTCCATAATTCAGAAAGGAAAATCCCCAAAAAAGCAGCTTCCTCATGTGAAAATATCAAATCATACCTTTTTTTCATAAGCTGCCAAACTGATTTAAAAAGCAGGAGTCCATCCATAGGAATCTTTGCCCAGGAAGGCCCTATCTTTATATTTCTTATATTAAATAAATCAGGGATCCTTAGAATGGTGACATTTTTAAATGTCCTGTCTTCACCCATATGGTATGTGATTAGATCAACTTCATGGCCCATGGAAGACAGAGCTTTCAAGCGGAAATAAACACTTATCGGAGTTCCCCGGGACTGAAAGTAAGGTTCCGGGGCTAACATAAGAATTTTCATTTAAACTAAGTCCAGCCTGAATAATTCACACTAATCAGAATCTTTTTTGGAATCCGATTCATATATTTCTCTAATATAATATATCCTTTTCTCAATGGATTCGTGATAAGCCCGAACCAGTATTTCAGCTAAAAGTCCTAGAGTGATAAACTGAAATCCTATCACCATAAGAAGGACAGCCAAAAGAAGTAAGGGGCGATCAGCAATGCCCTGTTTTAGAATTAACCTCTGGTAAGAGAGAATGATTCCTATAATACCGCCTGCCAGGCCGCTTATAAGTCCAAAAATCCCAAATATCTGGATCGGTCTGGTGGAGTAGCTTAACAAAAATTTCACGGTTAATAGATCTAACACTACTTTTATAAAACGCATCAAGCTGTACTTTGACTTCCCATAACGTCTGGGACGATGATTCACCTTTACTTCGGCAATAGAGACACCAATATTACTGGCAATAGCTGGAATAAAGCGGTGCATCTCCCCATAAAGATTGATATTTTTGATCACATCCCTACGGAACGCTTTCAAAGTACAACCATAGTCATGGAGCTTAACCTGAGTGATTATGGATATGATCCAGTTAGCTATCTTTGATGGTATGCGGCGGGTCAATAACTTGTCTTTCCTCTTTTTCCTCCACCCGCTCACAAGGTCATATCCCTCTTCTATTTTATTGATAAGCCTCTTAAAGTCCTTTGGGTCATTCTGCAGATCTGCATCCAAGGTTATGATGATATCCCCTTGGGAATGATCAAATCCTGCTGAAAGAGCAGCAGTCTGTCCGAAATTTTTTCTCAGACTGACAACACGAACCACGGGGTCTTTCTTCTGAATTCGAATGAGTCTTTCCAGGGAATTATCTGTACTCCCATCATCAACAAAAACTATTTGGTAAGACTTGTTCAGTTCCTTACAAGAGGCTGTGATCTCCGTGTAAAGCTGATCTAGGTTTTCCTGCTCATTATATACGGGAATGACTAAAGAGAGGTCAATTTTATTTTCTTTCATCATCTGGCTAAATATATCATAATGCTTGAAAAATGACCACCCGCGTTTCGATTTATGGATGAGCACAAGCAAAGGAGAGTGCGGCTGGCGCTTACTGGATTGACTTAAATATTCTTAACATATATCATAACTCTTTAATTTAAAAATGAAGAAAATAAAGCTCCACACTAAGATATTCCTTGGACTGGTTTTTGGGATCGTTGCTGGAATTATATTCGGAGAAAAAGTCCTTATCATCGAGCCCATTGGAACCATATTTCTCCATCTTATAACCATGATCGTGGTTCCCCTGGTTTTTGTCTCTTTGATGCTGGGGACAGCAAGCCTTGGAGATATAAGGAAATTAGGGAGGATAGGAGCTAAAACAGCTGTTTATTTTGTCATCACCACCATCATTGCCATTGTCATCGGACTGGCTTTAGCTAATACAGTCAAGCCTGGAAAAGGATTATCCCAAGATGTCCAGGATCAACTGTATCAGAATTATGAATCAAAAGCTCAAGCCGGCCTCCAGCATATAGAAGAAAAACCTTCATTAGTAGAAATTCTGGTTAATATTGTTCCTGAAAATCCCGTAAAAGCATTTATTGATGGGAATATGCTTCAAATCATATTTATGGCACTTTTGTTTGGAATGGTACTGACTCTTATTAAAAAAGAAAAATCAAAATTAATCATTAAAGTTCTGGATGGGCTTAATGATATTTTCATACAAGTCGTCCACATTGTGATGAAACTGGCTCCATATGGAGTGCTTGCACTCAGCGCTGCTGTCATAGGCCAGTTCGGAACAGACATCCTTATAACTCTTCTTAAATATTCCGTGGTGGTTTTGGGAGGACTGGCTTTTTATACTCTCAGTGTTAACAGCCTTACAGTAAGTTTACTGGGCCGGACAAATCCTATTCTCTTTTTTAAAGCAGTCAAAGAAGCTATTATTATTGCATTCAGCACCTCTAGTTCCATGGCTACTCTTCCTGTAGCCATGGATAATGTAGAAAGCATTGGAATCAAGCGTGAATACTCAAGCTTTGTAATCCCTTTAGGGTCAACAGTCAATATGGACGGGACAGCCCTTTATCAAGGGGTATCAGCGGTTTTTATCGCCCAAATATATGGTATTCATCTAGGTATAACAGGACAAATCACTATCGTTCTTATGGCTGTTCTATCCTCTATCGGTGCCGCCGGAGTTCCTATGGCTGGAATCATAGCTCTGGCCCTCGTGCTGAAACAATTAGGGATTCCCCTGGAAGGAATAGCCCTTATACTTGGAGTGGAAAGGCTTCTGGATATGGTCCGCACCAGCACAAATGTCATAGGAAATATGGCCTGTTCTGTAGTTATCCAACAGCTGGAAGAAAAGGGGAATACAGAAAAATGATCAAATACTGGTTCCGTCTGTTGAGATTGTTTTATCATTACCAAAGGAATTCCACTCTTTTGCCTTACCTCCCTATACGTCTCTGGATCGAAGCCACCAGCCTTTGCAATTTCCGTTGTGTCATGTGCCCTAACAAGGACCTTAAAAAACAAGACAAAGGCTTCCTAGACTATGATGATTACAAAAAAATAATCGATGAAGCCAGAGACTTTATTTTTGATATAAACTTAGCTCATAGAGGAGAATCGCTTTTGCATCCCCGGTTATGCGAGATGATCCGATATGCCAAAGAGAATCATATTTATACCAAGCTCCATACCAACGGTTCTCTTCTGACCGAAGAACTTTCCCATAAAATCGTTGGTTCTGGATTGGATCGATTATCCTTTTCATTCGACGGATTTAAAAAAGAGACCTATGAAAAAATAAGAGTGGGTGGCAATTTTAATCAAACAGTGGCCAATATAAAAAAGTTTTTAGAAGTCAAAAAATCACTTCATTCAAAAAAACCCTATACAGTGATAGAAGTCATTAATTTTGATCAATTCTCTCCCATAGAGCTAAAAAAAGAAAAAGAAATATTTCTCGATCAATTTAAAGGGCTCCCTTTAGACAGTTTCGTGTCCAAAGAACTCCATAATTGGGCAGGGGAGATCGAAAAAAAAGGAAATCAAGATAACTATTCTAAATGCCCATTCCCTTGGAATGCCATGATTATTTTTTGGAACGGAGATGTGGTCCCCTGCACTCAAGACTTTTTCGGATACTATAAAGTGGGCAATATTAAAGACAAACCATTAAAAGAAATATGGAACAGCCCCCGGATGGTTAAACTCCGAAAAAAACTCAATGAAAAAGACATTAAAGATTTGAAGACCTGTTCAAACTGCGACAGAATTTGGAGAAAGAGATTATTGGGGGTTCCTAAAGAGTATCTTTGGAATTTTATTATCAAAAAAATGCCTTAATCTAAATCCTGACAAGGTATCAACAATGTTTAAAAGAATCTCATACCCTAGTTCATCAGCCAAAAGACGGCCAGCTTTTGCCAAATCCGCTCAGACTTTTCTTTTGGTTTTCTTTTTTATTTTTTTGGCTCTTTTTTCCGTCCAATGCAAAAAGGCATCTCTTTCACAGTTCAAGACATTCAGGCTCATTGACCATTTAGAGGAAGAAAATATCATTCAATCTCCTTTTAAAAAAATAAAAACTAAAGACAGTCGTTTGTATCCTTTAGAGTCATTTCCTATGAATGACCTAGGAATAGGAGAAAATCCTTATCAATTAAAAAGGAAATTAAGATACGGAAGCGGAACATTCAATATACTTTTAGCCCCACCTGAAACCCTTTATAAGTTCAAAACTCAAATTCCTGATAAAAGTGTTCTCGAATTCAGCATCGGAATGGTGAGAGATAAAAATTCGGTTAAAAAGACATCCCCACCTGATTCTGAGGAAGAAGGGACTGTCTTTTTAGTCACCCTTGAAATGGAAGGAAGAGAAAAAATTCTCTTCCAAAAGCACTTAGATCTTCCTCCTGAAACAGACAAACCGACCCTCACCCAATCGGTCCATATCATAGACCTTCCTCAAACCGACAAAAAAGCCACGGTCTCTCTGAAAACAAAAGGAGGAGAACCCCACTTCGCCTACTGGGGCAACCCAGTCATTTATAGGGCAAATAATGAAGATAAAAATGTCATCCTGATTTCCATCGACACCCTGCGGGCAGACAATCTAGGGTGCTACGGTTATGAAAAAAACACCAGCCCCAATATAGATTTTCTAGCTTCAGAAGGAGCTCTTTTTCTTCATCCCTTTTCTTCTTCTCCCTGGACTCTGCCTTCTCATGTCTCGATAATGACTTCTCTTTACTGCATCCATCACCAGATCTATTACAGCCGGGAAAAAATGGATCCATCTCTATTAACCTTGGCAGACCTATTAAGAGAAAACAACTTTTTCTCCACAGCATTTACAGGAGGGGGATTTGTCAGTGCTCGCTACGGTTTTGCAAAAGGATTTGATGCCTATTATGAGGGAAGGGGAGGAGTCTTTCATATGGACTCTGCGCAACTCATATATGAATCATTTTCTGACTGGATTGATCATAACAGAGGAAAAAGATTCTTTCTGTTCCTTCATACTTATCAGCCCCATAATCCTTATGTCTGTCCTTCTCCCTATAACACTCAATTCCTTGATAAGGACGCAAAATGGGAGCACGTGAATCTTCTGGGTTATCTGGGAGGCAAACAAGGAATTTATAAAAATCTTTCTGAAAAAGAGCGAAAGAATGCAAAGGGCCTCTATTATGGAGAAATCCATTATTTAGATCAAAATCTTATAGGTCCTTTAATTGAAAAGCTTAAACAGACCGGGCTGTATGATAAAACCATGATCATATTCACCAGCGACCATGGAGAAGAATTTTTCGATCATGGAGCATGGGACCACGGACACAGTCTGTATAATGAATCCATAAGAGTCCCGTTGATCATAAAATTCCCAGAAGGCAAATTTAAAGGAAAAAAGATAAGACACTTCATTTCACAGGTAGATATTATGCCCACTATCCTGGATGAGATGCAAATTGACTATCCCAAACTCATGACAGATGGAAAGAGCTTATTTCCTATACTCAAAGGCAGAGAAAAGAAAGACAGAATGTTTCTTTCAGACATTGGCAGCAATGTGCTGCATTCACATATTCCCCAGAAAATCTCAATGAACAATGGACCCTACAAACTGATTCTTAACAAAAAATTCAGTCAAAAAGACCTTGATTATTTCATGGCTCCTCCTCCAAACACGGATCCCTTGGAATTGTTTGATCTTTTGAGCGATCCCAAAGAAAAAAGCAATATCGCTCAAAAAAATCCAAATATCACAACGGCCATTCTTCAAAAAATTAATGAAATCTATAGTCAGGCAAAAAAAAGAAACACAGAAAAAACAGAAATCGATGAAAAACTAAAGGAACAATTAAAAGCATTAGGATATATCCATTAACATTTGATGAAAAAATTCAATAATCTTGCTGTAAACGATCTGCTTCCTGCTCATTCAAGGCCCTTCCCCAAACTGCTTTGGCTGATACTGATCCTAAGCTTTAGTTTTAACATCATCGCTATAAATTGGGGGCTTCCGAGTCCCAGCAATATAAGTTGGGCTGCTGATGAAATAACTCCATCTTCTGTCATAAATGGGATCAAAATGAGGTTTTCCAATGGATGGTCAGCCCCTTATCCCCCTTTTCATTATTATGTTCTTTCTGCTTTCTATCTGCCTTTTTATTTTCTAGATGCCTTGAATATCATAAACCTGCAAAGCGTATTCATGACCACTCTCCTCTTCCTCATCGGAAGACTGATCAGCGTTTTTATGGGAACAGCTATTGTGTTTGTGGTATATCTCTGCGGTTGTGAAATCATGGAGAATAAGTCAGCTCTTTTTGTTTCG